>JAYKJC010000634.1:0-7102 GCA_035285885.1 Leptolyngbyaceae cyanobacterium
AACCGCCCGTCAGCGAACCCTCCCCATTCCATATTCAGTCAAATCCGGCTCTTTCGGATGTTGATAACCAGCTTAAGAAGACCAGTTACCGTCAACTCCAGGAATTCTTGAAGGATAAGCGATTTGCACGGGCGATCGCCCTCGTCGAGGGACTTGTTTACCGCATTCCGACAGATCCCGAAGTTAAGCAGTGGCAGGCGATCGCCTATCAACAATACGCTCGCCATTTCACCAATGAGAATCAGTATTCAAAGGCAAAAATTTACCTGAAGAAGGCGCTGCGGGTTGATCCCCACAATCGCAAGCTCTGGTCAGACATCAAGGAAGAGTTTAATCGGCTTGAGCAAACCCTCCTCAAGCGCCAAGGCTAACCTAAAGTGTAAGTTCGCATGTCGTCGTCGGGGCATCTCGCCCGCGCAGGCTAGAAGCCTACACGAGAAATGGCATGTGGATTTCTGTCCCGACCTGCCATAAATTTGCCTCAACTAATCCCTGAGTTCAGATACGGTATCTTGCTCTTCAAAAACTTCTTTAGCCGCAAAAATGCCATTCAGGGCAGCAGGAAATCCCGCATAAACAGCCATCTGAATCATAATTTCGACGACTTCTTCACGCGTACAACCAACATTCAAAGCCCCATGAATGTGAACTTTCAGTTGGGGTCGAGCATTGCCTAATGCAGTTAGCGCTGCAACCGTGGCTATTTCTCTAGATTTAAGGTCAAGACCCGGACGGGAATACACGTCTCCAAACGGAAACTCCACAATGTAACGAGCCAAATCAGGAGCAATGCCTTCTAAGCTCTCGATGACTTTTTCTCCGGCGTGACCATCTATTTCGGATAGTTTTTGCCATCCTCGCTGATAGCGGCTATGGTTTGGGTTCTGGGAGTGCAGATGTGTCATGGTGTTCTTCTAAAGAGTGGTAATGCTGAATTTTGTCCTGAATAACGTTCAGATTTTGCTTGAGTTCCTCCACTTTCTGGAGAACATGGTGCTGATGAGTTTCAAGTAATTGCCGACGTTGAGCAAACGTGCGATCGCCCTGTCGTCTTAACTCCGCAAACTGCTGCATCTCTCGGATTGGCATTCCCGTGGCTCGAAGCCTGATTAAAAAGTCGATCCAAGCAATGTCTTGGCTAGAGTAACGACGATGACCATTAGACCCTCGTTCGATCGGAACAAGCAACCCAATGCGTTCGTAGTAGCGCAAGGTGTGCGGACTAAGTTGGGTTATCGCTGCAACGTCTTGAATGGATAGGTTCGTCTGCATATTTCTCACCATAGAGCTTAGAGTGCGCTCTAAGTCAACAGCATCGTCTGAGCACTCTTATCGTCTTACTATGGCACTGCACGTATAGATTCTAATTAGACGCATAACGCGCTATCAATTGAGGAGTTACTTCAAGAGTTGGGCGATCGCCCCTTCAAGCTGCGTTTTTGACAAGGTTGTAATGACGAAGACTTCTTGAGCTGTTTTGCCTTTTCGAGCGATGAGCTTGTAGCCTCCCTGAATGGGCACCGACACTTTGATGCGCATCTGCTGGGCGTTAGATCGGGCTCGGCTTAACACCGCAGGCGTAATAGTGTGAATCCCATCCACCGTCACCAACTTCTCCAGGACTGGAATGAGCCCCTGCAAGTGAGTCGAATGGTTCCAAACAATGCGCCCGTCAGATGCCATGAAGTCTATGTGTTCTCCAAGTTTTTCGATGTCATAGGTGCTAACACGACTTGGCAAAGTATACGAAGAAAAGAGGGTTTTGGGCGCTCAACGCGCGCCCAAAACCCTCTTTTCTTCGTTGCAATTGGAGAAGTTTGCAAAGTCATCTGCTAACAAACGCTACTGGGTACGCATAAACAAACATTCAGCCCATTCTCGGAAAGATGCTCAATCTATGCCTTTTCTAAGGGAGCCATCGTCAAACCTTCTCGACTGAGCTGGAGGTGATACAGCTCGGCCTGCTCAAGTGGCCCCACCCAAACGGTGGCCTGTCCTTCAAAGTGAACTCGATTTGTCAGCTCAAGCGCATACTCATGAGACATGCCAGGAATATACTTCATAAGGCATTTCGTCACATGATCAAACGTGTTGAAGTCGTCGTTTAGAACGATGACTTTGTAGTTCGGATAGGTTTTAGGAACCGTTTGCCCCTTCTTGTCTGGGGCAATGACAGGAGTTGTCCCGATGGCGATAGGCGAACTCATAGGGTTAGTCGAGTGCGTCTTTAGATGTAACATCACAAATTATTTCAATAGTAACAGGTCTGCTTCGGCAATCGTCGATACAAACCGGACGGTCGAGCAATACACGAAGTGTTCCTATGCTTAGAAAAATAGTAGGGTGTGCGGACAATGCCCACACACCCCAATAGTCTTATTTCTCAAACGTCTTATCTTTCTAAGATGAGGAATTCTAACCGTTAATAATTTTCGGCACCTTGAAGAAGTCGCCATCTCGATCGGGCGCACAGCCTAAAATGGCTTCCCGTTCTTCCCATTTATCAAGCGCATCTTGTCGGGTCACATTGCTGACATCAATTGCCCTGGCGGTTGGCTGAACGTTCTCAGTGTCGAGTTCATTCAGCTGCTCAAAGTAGTCAAGAATGCTTCCCAACTGGGTCGTAAACCGCTCTTCTTCCTCTGCTGTAAGAGCGAGACGGGCAAGGGTCGCTACCTTGTGAACTTGTTCGCGGTCGAGCATAGCGTTCAATCTAGTGTGGACAGATAAAATCAGGTGTGGACAGAACAATCGTAAGGACAAGATTCAAACAGAGCTTTGTCCTTACGATAAAGCTTTTCTCTAGAAGAATACATCCATTTTTGAGCGTCCAGTGGTTTTGAGCCAATTTTGCGCTTCGATGTAATTGTTAGGGGCGAGACGAATCGCACGTTCCCAATATTCGGCAGCTTGATCCAGATGAGCGTCGGACTCTTCGATTTTGCCCTCATCTTTTGCCCGCTCACCCAAGTAATGATGAATCACGGCGATGTTGTTCAACGCTTGAGGCATTCGAGGATTGAGTTCAATCGCTTCGTCATATTTCGCCAGGGCTTGATCATGCTCTCCGTTGCTGGCATGAATGAGGCCCATGTTGTAAAGAATGTAGCTGCGATCGTAGGGATCGTCTTCCAACGTGAGCGCTTCTTTGTAGTTGTCCATGGCTTCTGCATATTCGCCATCGGCTTGAGCAGACATGCCGTCACGGTAGTACGCAAAAGCTTCTTTTGAGTGCTGCTGGGTAGGCAGAATCTTGAGAATCAAGTCCGCCATGACGGTGAAAGATTTATCGATAAAGTTATCGTTTCGCTGAGTTCTAGGCATGAGTCGTAAGAATTTAGAACAACGCTTCCAAAAAAGACATTTACTTTTGACGTGCGCCCACTATCAAAGCTGAGCATGAAGCAGATTAATCACTGGTTTTCAGCGTAGCAGGTTCGTTAAAGAAGCATCTCTTGTGTTTCTAAATGTTATTGAAATGGGGAACCAGAAATCACTCGGACACACTAACCCACTTGGCTCAACTTAAAGTGTAGTCATAACGACTTCAGTTTAGCTAGAATAAGACTATCTGAAATGCGAACAGCGCTCTAAATCCAAATTGAACACGTTAGACATTAAACACATTAGAAATAAGAGGTACAGCTCATGGTGAAATTTGTTGGTATCGCTGGAAGCTTACGCGCAAATTCGTATAGCCACCAAGCCCTGGAGATTGCAAAGCAGCGCATCGAAGCATTGGGGGCTGAAGTCACGATTCTGGACTTGCGCACCATGAATCTTCCGTTCTGTGACGGTGGGGATGATTACGCTGAGTATCCAGATGTTGCACGCATGAGTCAGGCGGTGAAAGAAGCGGATGGCGTAGTGCTGGCCACACCGGAATACCACGGCAGCGTCAGCGGAGTTCTGAAGAATGCCCTTGACCTGATGGGATTCGACGAATTCACTGGAAAAGTTACGGGAGTAATTAGCGTCTTAGGCGGACAGTCCAACAGCAATGCCCTCAACGATCTGCGAACCATTCTGCGATGGATTCATGCGTGGACGATTCCTGAACAAGTTGCGATCGGGCAAGCGTGGAACGCCTTTGACAAAAGCGGCAAGCTGTTGGATGAAAAGCTGTCGCAGCGCTTTGATGACTTTGCCCAGAGTTTAGTCGAGAACACAAAACGGCTGCGGGGTGTGGCGTAGCAATGCGGTCTGCGTAGGAGGTGTTGCGTAGGAGATGTTGCAAAGGGATAGAGTATTAACAATGAATAGGTCGCATGGATAGGAAGCTCGTGGAGAACCCAAATGCCTGGATGGATTGGACGGCAGTCCTTGGATACATTGGTTTCATGGTGTTTATTGCCTATCAGGTCTTCACCCGTTCGACACCAAAAAAATAGCCTCTTTACCAAATGACAGCGGCTCGTCATAACTTATAGCAATCCTAGCGGAACGATGCTTGTTTGCGGTGATTCGGCAGGTGGCTGATGGTGAAGCGCCGGGTGAGGATATGTATTCTTGGATGATTCAGGAGAATGCAGCGTCTGGGGGGAATGACCTGTGCTTTCGGTTTGAGTTTCAAGGGACGGAGGTTGTGGGTGTGGTGATCGAGCCAGGGGCATCTCTCCGTGGGTGAGATTTAGAGTCTCAACTTGAGATTTTAGATTTGTAGACGATTGCTCACTTTCATTCAGGAGCAATCGGATCAGGAAGGAGTATTTTTTACAGAGATAACCAAGAGCTTTGGGCGTGGAACAATCTCTCCCTCAGAGTTGCGGGAGGAATCCTACGGCAGTTGATAATCTACTAGAGCAGAGCAGTATGCAAATAGATTAAGCACAGGCAAGGGGCTTAAGCCCCTCGTTCAAGGGTTGATTGTGTGCTTGGCCCATTAGCATACGGCTATAGTCTCCGTAATCATACGACTTAGGGTCTGTTTTAAAAATTGTTTTTTCGTGCGCTTTGCGCACGAAAAAACAACCCTTTCAGCTAGTTTTAAAACACGACTTAGCAAAGTTTACGTAGAAAAGAGGGTTTTGGGTGCGCGTTGCGCGTCCAAAATTCTCTTTTCTTCCTTGCAATTGGCGAAGTTTTCCAAGTCGTATAATCCACTGGCTAAAGATGAAGACAGTATTGCTTGGTATCAGGATGAGGAATTGGCAGCGTGAGGGCGATCGCCTTCATATCACTATCATGGACGCAGGATTCCCAGAGCCCGAAAAACTCCAGAGTGTGGTGATAGATTTTGAATGAACTGGAATACTGCAAGTTTGCTTCAAATTCCATCAGTGGACAGACATTGATTGGGAACGACTATCCGCAGTGTCAACAGGTTATTAATGGTGCCGATTGGCATGGTTGATTAGATCTGGCACGATCCGTTCACTCGCCATTCTTCCCCCATACAAATTTCTTGCTACTGGCCCCAGTTGTAAAGCGGCGGCACCTCCCATAATGAGGAGGTTGCACCCCTGCCATCGCAGGTGATGGTCAAGCACGGGAAGGCCATTGACCAGAGGCAACGGATACTTTTCGCGGATGTCAGATAAGATGTCCCAGTGGCGCACATCCAGTTGGCTGCCTGTTGATAACCAGATGCGATGGATGGGAAGGTGGGCGATACAGTTGTGGATGCCCGCATTGCTGCACTCAACCTTCCAGGCATCTTCCTTCCACTGGGCACGTTGCACTTCGCACTGCTCATAAAATACGACTTTTCCCTCTCGCTCGAAGCGACGCAATCGAGTAAGAATGGCAGGGGTAAGCGACCCGCCATTGCGAGCAGATTGGATCATTTGCCATCTCTGTTCCCAGCAGGATTCTGCATAAAACCCCTTCAGGTACTTTGGCCCCAGCCAACCTGCATCTGCATCAAACAGTTTTTCGTAGAACTGCCGTCGAGCCATCATGATTACCTGCGCGCCACGGGCGATCGCCCCCAATGCCAGATGCCCGCTAGTCAGCCCACTACCCACAATTAACACCCGCTCCCCCGCCAACCGCAGTCCTCGCAGGTCAATCTGGTGAGAATGGAGTAAGCGATTGGGAGGATAGGTAAATGGAATAGTTCGTGCCCAGTGCGGGACTTGGGGGGTGCCTCCGGCGATCGCCAGCACCACCCGCTTGGCAACCAGCCATTGACCATCTGCCAGCCACAGCCGAAACCGCTGCTTTCCATCTGAGTAAAATACTTCAAGCTGCTGCACCATGCCCCGAATAACACGTTCCTGAAGTTCCCACTGTCGAATAACATCCTGACAAAACTCCTGGAATAACTGAGTTCCAGGTAAGTCATAGGGTGGAAATAGCTCATCCGATCGATTTTCTGCAAAGGAGCGAAGGGCGTGGGGATTGGGGTCGGGGTGATGCACTGCCGGAGAACGAAGATGGGGAATCTCGAATGCGGCAAACTGATGGTTCCACTGGCGCATCCAGTCCCCAGCCGGGTCAATGACCACAAAACGGTTGCGCATCGTTTTCTTTTTTTGCAGCAAATGGGTGACCAGGGTTAACGCCTGTGGCCCTGCTCCCACAATGGCGATATCGACTGACTTGGGTAGTGATGGTGGTTCGATGGGCGATCGCATGGTTGAAAATTACAGACTTGAAAACAGAAGGGTTGCACAGAACACCTTAACTCAATATGATAATGATTATCATTCTATTTTTGCACTCCCACTTTAGCAGAATTTAATGGATTCCATTGCGTTGATTGCCGTGACCGGACCTCCCGGTAGTGGTAAAACCACCTGGCTCAGCCAGTTTCTCCAAGACCAGCAGCGCCCTCTGTTTTATTGCTGCCCAGGAATGGGAGCCTGTTCGATTGATCAGGCGCGGATTGCGTATCGCTTTCCCTGGGTCTATGTCATTCCTGAGAGTCAAGCTCCACAGGTATTGGCAGATCTGCCCGACCAAGCTCTGGTTTATTTTGAGCTTGGCTTTCACCTGGATCTGGCCTCACCATTTTTGGCGTCGCTGCCCTGCCATCGGGTGGCGGTGCTGCCTTTTGGTATGACGGAATCGGATTGGCATGACTGGGCGGATGAGGTGATTCCGGGAAATGACATCACGGTTCCGGCTCCTGACAACTTACCGGAGTTGTGGCGATCGC
>JAYKJC010000635.1:0-12784 GCA_035285885.1 Leptolyngbyaceae cyanobacterium
GCGAGCGATCGCGCTTCTGGTTCCGGGGCAATGATATGGAGCGATCGCGGCTGATAGTGCTGCGTCAACCCTTCTAAAACCGCACGGGTATTCCAACGGATACGAAACAGCGGTATGACAATATCAAACGGATCATAGGTCATTGCATCACCTTACCTTTCTTATTTCTTATTTCTCATTTCTAGGGCGTGCTTTTTAAAGCTAGCTGAAAGGGTTACTTTTTCTTGTTCCCAGCGTCTCTCTGGGAATGCCCGCTAGAGCCTCTGGCTCCCATTCAAATGTGGAGCCGGAGGCTCTCGCAGTGGTTCCCTGCCAGAGTCAGGGAACCAGAAATTAGAGAACGTTAATAGACTTCTGCGAAAACCGAAGTAGACGTGTCATTGACGTTCACTTCCACGTCACGTCGCAAACGCCAGGGGCACGTCATTTTCTAGACACCAGATAAGACACCCGCTGAGCCATTAACGGTTGAGCCATTAACGGCTGAACCCTTCCCATAGGCTTCAACTGGTTTCGCAGGAATATGGTGAGCCACGGTGGAGGGATCTTCCAGTCCCACATCGCTACAGAGGGGATCAATTCCCAGTCCCTGTCGTGGATAGGTGCTGCAAATCTTGCGGTATTCTTCAATCGCAGTGTTCAGTTCGTCTTTGGTCAGAGCATTCAGATAGCCACACTGACCGATCGCCCCCTTCGGCAACGGAGCCGCCAGGTTCATCCCCCGCTTTTGGACAATCTTTTCCTGGGCAGCCCATAGGGTGCTCTTATTCAAAAGCACATCATGCCAGAGGCTCAAGCCAAATGAACTGATTAGTCGGAGAATCCGATGAAAATCATCAGCGCCAATCCACTCATGTTTGTAGCTAAGATACGCTCCAAAGCCCATGCCGATAGCGACGGCATGGCCATGCAACAGCCCTGCCTCAATCTCAAACCCTGGAGACCAGGTGTGTCCATACGCATGGGGACGACACTGATGAGTCTCATAAAGATTATCGTACTCAGCCTCGACGTAGCTCCGCAAAGCTGCACCGAGAATCTTCTGGGAAAGCGTGCTGATTTCATTTCCAGGCGCACAATCGAGGGTGCCAAACCGAGTCTCAATCAGTTCGGCCCCCGCTTGCTCTAGATAGCAAAACAGTTCTTCGTTCTTAACTGTTGCCATCTTGATGATTTCGGCAATACCATGCCGCAGCCAGCCTTCGCGGAGGGTCTTGAAAAACGAGCGATCGGTTAAAGACAACACAGGGGCATGATACGCACCAAAGAGGTTCTTGTACCCAAAACCATCACAGCACGTACGAGGCGATGGCCCTGCATCGATACCCGCCACGATCGATGTGGACAGCATGACATATGGCGTGTTGCGGTGATATAGTGCGCAGGCCAATCCGCCAGTGTCGGTCAAGACGCCCCCTCCAATGATCAGCACGGGTTCATTTCGAGACACGCCCAATCGCTTGAAGTCTCCTAACATGCGCTCGACGGTATGAATTCCTTTATCCACTTCCATGGCACGATAGACCAGCTTATCGAGGTCAATTCCATGAAACTCGAAATAATGCTCGATTTGCTCGCCATAATAGTTCTCGACGTTCTGATCTACCAGGCATACACATCGCCCATGCGAGATGTAAAGATCCCGCAGAACTGTTTGCGATGGGTCTAGTGAGTTTTCCAACACCCGAATGGACGTAAAGGTGCTGGAGGTCATCACCGCTTCAATGACCTGGTCATCGTCTGTGCTGACCACATGGGCATGACTTTCTCGATAGCTGGAGGTCGGATAGATGGCGTGTGGATCCGTTTCGACCAGATCATGGGCGAGTTCGTCGTAAAACGCTCCCTCTTTTCCGCTCACCAAGAAATTCAATAATTTTTCTTGACCAAGCTCCGAGAGATAAATTCGGTCTGCAAATGCCGACCAATCCATGTGGGCTGCCATATCAAACGCGGCAAGCAGCTCAGTCAATAGACCAAAAAAATGACTGAGGGTGAGATTCATACAACTTCGAAGCTTGCGACAGGCCGATAAACCTTGAATTGCTCCGATTGACGCGAATTCTTTGCCCAACTCTTCAGAAAAGGCGGGACTGTCAATCAAAGAAAGCAACAAACTTCTGAATGGTGCACTGAAGCATACGGCTTCAATCGCGCGATCTAAATCTTGGTGTTTCAAAGACTCTTTATCGTAGGTGTCGATAAAAGTCTTAACCGCCGAGGTAGTCTTCGTCATTATGAATTCCTGGAAAGACGTACATGCAACATCAGCAAGGTATTAGAACCTCCGCTTAGTGCAAGTTAACATGATGAACTCGGAATGTAAAAAAATAATTAGGATTTCACAAAATTTGCTTTTCTTGTGATATGCAGAACTCAAGATAGCAAAAATGAGAGATGCCGCAAAACGCTGCAAATCCTTGATCTGGAAGCACTGTAGGAGGATAATCCTCCATTTTTGAGATGAGGCGATCGCCGCTTTATGGCCTGTTTTGCGTTGCTCAACTGCTGAAGAGAATGCTTGAGACGCTGCCAGGTCACACTGTCACGGCTCATATACATCATCTAGCAGATTATTCTGCTGACGGATGTATAGAGAAAAACCATGAGGAGTTGGAAAAAATAGATTGGCATCAGGATTTCGCTTCTGTGAGACGAGCGATTTGGTGCAAAATTTGAGTTTGTTCTTGGGTGAGTTGTTCGAGTCGATAGAGAAGTTGAGCAATCTCCTGATCGGCTGAGGGGGATTGCTGCTCTGCTATCGATAGGTTTGCCATCGACAGTTCTCCCCTCGATACTTTTCCCCTCGATAGGTCTGTCATCGATAGTTCTCCCCTCGACAGTTCTGGCATGGGAGCAGACTGAGGTGATCGCGTTTCATGGGGGTGAGCGTCGGGTTCCATTTCCAGCAACGACGGAGTGAGCAACCGACGGGTATTTCTCAAGCCCAGTCTCATCAACGTTGCGAGTTGATTGAGAACCCACCGCAAAATTTGCAGCGGAAGCTGCAAGATGATTAACCAGAGCTGACGGATCACGTCGATGATGAGTTGGAAAAACGATACCAGACACAACAGGGTGACGAGGATGAGCACAAAACCTGCGATAGGATGATCGATCGCCCATGCCAGGACGGGATGATCGCGAAACCAGGTGTCCATTGAGGTGGCGATCGCCGTTCTCCAGTCATTGACAACCGATTGAGGTGATGGGAATAGGTTTAGCGGTTGGGGCAGTTCGGCGGCGGGTGACCAGGGCTGAGCCTGCACGGGGTGTTCTTGCCAGAGTTGCGTCTGCCAAAGTTTCCCTACTAGCATCCTGCTTCCGTCCTGCATCCCTTGCGCGATCGCCCGATTCATAAATCCCAAGCTCCTAATCATCTTTCTCTATTGTGAGATCGTTCCCAGAAAACGACTGAATGATCGAGCGTTCAGTATGATCCAACTGACACATTTCGCATACTGAACGATATCAGTTCTATACTCACAGATTATGAACTGTAGCCTTCTTCATCTTCATCATTGGAAAACCTCAAAGCACTGGGAGAGTTGGGTGTGCGGGCGCATCCGCCCGCCCAACTCTGCTGACAGATTAGCCACCACGCATTGCTTAAGCTCAAAACCCTTGTTAAAACAGAATATATGCTGACTCGTATCAAAGATATCGCTGCTGACCTCGCCCCTCGGCTGATCGAAATTCGACGCCATCTTCATAGTCATCCTGAATTAAGCGGGCAAGAATACCAAACCGCTGCTTACGTTTCTGGGGTGCTGTCGTCGTGTGGGTTAAAGGTTCAAGAATTTGTAGGAAAAACAGGGGCGATCGCCGAACTGCCCGGACGAGGAGAGGATCCTCGACTCCTCGCCATTCGTGCAGACATGGATGCTCTGCCCATTCGTGAGCGAACCGACCTGCCCTATGCATCCAAGCACCCCGGAATTATGCATGCCTGTGGCCATGATGTGCATACCACTGTGGGACTGGGAACCGCTATGGTGCTGACGCAACTCGCGCCTGAACTGCCCGGAAATGTGCGATTTTTATTTCAACCCGCAGAAGAAACAGCCCAGGGGGCAGGATGGATGTTGCGCGATCGCGTTATGGATAACGTGGCGGCGGTATTCAGTTTGCACACCTACCCCACCATTCTGGCGGGCTCGATTGGCATTCGCTATGGAGCTTTGACCGCTGCTGCCGATGATATTGCAGTCACTATTCTGGGAGAATCGGGGCACGGGGCTCGGCCCCACGAAGCCATTGATGCGGTGTGGATTGCGGCTCAAGTGGTGACCACCTTGCAGCAAGCCATCAGCCGGACTCAAAATCCACTCCATCCGGTGGTGCTGACGTTTGGCCAAATCAGTGGCGGACGAGCGCCCAACGTGATTGCCGACCAGGTGCAATTAACAGGAACGGTGCGATCGCTCCACCCTGAGACAAGCGCCTCTCTCCCCGAGTGGATTGAAGGAATTGTCTCAAGCGTCTGCAAAACCTATGGTGCAGAATACAAGATGGACTATCGGCGGGGTGTCCCTTCAGTTCAAAACGACCACTTTCTCACGCAAATCACCGAGTCTGCGGCCAAAGAAGCCTGGGGGACAGATCATGTCCAAATTCTGACGGAACCGTCTTTGGGAGCTGAGGATTTTTCCCTCTACCTTGACCACGCGCCCGGCACCATGTTTCGCCTTGGAGTCGGGGCTGCAAACCAGGTCAACTATCCGCTCCATCATCCCAAGTTTCATGTTGACGAAACGGCCATTCTAACGGGGGTGGTAACCCTGGCATATTCTGTCTGGAAGTATTGGCAAATTCGTTAGTTCTCTATGGTTCCATTGTCGTAGGGGCAAGGCAATGCCTTGCCCCTACTAGTAGCGTAGAGTTGCAGATAGTCTACACTCCAAAGATGAGTTAAAGCGTAGGATTGATTGGGTGTATGCCTTTATGACTTGCTGAATCCCAAACCGTGCTCTTCTGCATAGCGCTCCATGAAGCGCATGAATCGATCCCACTCCTCGACACTTTTGATGACGTACACCGCTTCAATGGCTGAAGGCTTTCCATTAACGAACTTGCCCTTCACTTCACGAGTGGAAAGTTCGCCTTCCTCATCTACAAGGTACATTCCTGTAATTTCTTCTGTTTTTTCACTGTCGAGAGCTTTGGGGTTCTCAAAGTAGAAGGTTGCTGTTCCATTCGTACCATCCTTGGATCGGGTCATTCGTACATCAGGAACAACTTCTTCATTAACACCACGTGAAAATTGAATATTAGCCATACGCGCCCATTAACTCTTTATTAATACGATCGTTCAGCCATCATCTCATGGGAGGTGATGGGCTGTCATGTCGCTGGCGAAAGCTAATCGTTCAGAACTACCGCAAAAACTCTTCAGGAGATAGGGGAGCATCAGAACGGCTTTGGGCGATCGCCGCCTCATCACTCGTTTCTGAAGACACCACTGCATTGATTGGATCATCAACCTCACGGGTAATCACCTTCACCAGCGATGAGGATGATTCGAGCGGAACCGTGCCTCCTGTGGGCAACGCAATACTCAGTTTTCTGCTGGCTTGTAAGTAGACTTCTCCATCTGAGTTGTACTGCGCGAGGCTAGGTTTGGCCAACCGACTTCCTTCTTCAACCACATCTTGAAACCCTGGAAATTGCTGAGCAGGGTCAAAAGTTGCTGAAAACGTCACCTCTGGGGATGGCTCAAATTGAGTGGCAAGACGCTGCTGAGTAATCTGCCACGTTTCTTGAAAATCACCGTCTGCGTCAATTCGCCATAGATTCAGGCGGGCGCTCCACTGGCCGTTTTCAACGTCAGCAAACTGGCGATCTAAAATCTCGTAGGTTGGCTGACGATCCTCATCAACAGTTTCAAATGCTTCGTTGAGCAAACGAATAGCTGCAACCGTAATCTGAGATTGGTCTGGAAGGGTCGTATTTCCCGTGACGGCATACACTCCAGGCCGACTCGTAGGCTCAACTTTTAAGATAGCGAGTTCAATATCGGGGGCAGAGATCGGGGCAAACGGGTTTTGCAGCCAAGCTGGCCCTGCCGTACAGCCTTCACACATCATGAAAACGAATGCGGCACAGACCAGTGCCATCAACCGTCGTCCGTTTAGGCAAAACCACATGTCGCTCAAGAGGCGTTTGGGGGAGTGAGTGAGCATCATTTAAGAAATTAATGGCTGGATTCTAGGAATGTACAGTTTCTTTGTAGACGTATACATTCATCTCATCTCGTCATCAGATGAAATCTGATATCCCGTTCCTAAATGTTTCGACAACAGGACTTACGCAAGTCCCCCATATCTATCGCAATTTTTGTGAGTGGTTGTGGGTTGTGCATCTGTTTAGCGCAACCCCCTCTAACTCCCGCTTCGCAAGGGGAAGAACAGGAATTTCCCACCTTGCGAAGGGGGGATTAAGGGGGGGGAAAGCTTGATTCTTCAGTGCTACTGCTTCGCTAAATATGACCGGGCTGTGCCCGCCACTCCCCACAAAAATGCCAGCAATTCTCATTTTGAAAGACTTCGCGCCCTATCGGCGCTCACTTGTATCGGTTCAGGGGGCAAAACGGTCGCTGCAAGCGACCGTTTTGCCCCCTGAACTTCCATAATGAGCATTGCTGCAAAAATGCATAAGTCCTAGACAAAATGAAGTTTGAATACCAGGGCGAGAATATCCAATACTCTTAATTCGTCAATCGGTGATACGAATGGTCTGATCAATTTAAGTGAATAGGGCGATATCTTGAACTGCGCTCGGCTGATTGGCTTCACCAATAAATTTTCGGAAGAGATAATTTCATATAGAAAATTATGCGAGAGAAAAATAATTTCACCTCAAAAAATCGTCTCAGCAAATAATTTCACCTCAAATTTGTGATTAAGTTTTCCCTCGTTTTTTTGGAGGTTTAACCTGGTTTTGGTTCCGGATTCAGTAGAACCACTATGGATGTAATTAACAAAGATTCATTTCTTGGATTCCATAGTAATGATCTATGCGTGATTTTCTATTTCAGGTGTATCTGGCATTGAGAACTTAATAGCGGCGTGTGTTGAGCGTGGGGTGCCTCAGCATAGAACGTCTGGAAACTCAATCGTGTCTACCAAGTCCTGAAGCAATGGACAGTTCAATCTCCATCATTCATCTCCATCATTGACATTCGCGTCATGTGAATAGTCATAAGATCAAGAGCGATCGCCCATGAACCTCACGAAGGTGGCGATCGCCAGGGTAGGTGGTGCCCGGCAGAAGTGAACCTTCTGTTGGGGCAATGGGAGACGACTGTTTGATAAAGCCAGGGCGAGAACGTACCGCGAACATCCATACAGTATTCACCCAGAGCTAGAAAATTAATGATTCAGCCCTCTAAAAATCTACCGAAACTCTTCCTGCGCCCCGACTGGCTATCATCCCATGCCAATGTCGCATGGATAGGGATGGGAATCGTACTCATCGGACTCAATGCAGATGTTACCTCTGCGTCTTCCGAGGAGGCACAAGATGCAACAAACACAAGCGAGCGCATTGCAGATACTCCCTCAGAACTTTTTGTTGCTGCTTTACCTGAGCATCAAACCTACCAGGCAAGGGATGACTTTGACTTTCGAGCCCCAGTCCAGGTTTCGTCATTACCAACAGACGCACCATCGACTCCACACGGACGAGCTAACCCCGATCGCTCAACGGGTAGCACAATGGATAGCTTAAGAGTTGCGTCTGGGGCGTTCCCCGTGTCTTCCCAATCAGAGGAATCGGGTACTGACTCTGACCGTGCCGTTCCTGCATTTCCTGTGGCTGAGGCATCCCCAGAAGGGTTCGTTGCTATCTTACCGAATGACCCGACGTATCAATCGACGGATTCTTTCAACTTTCGTCCACCCGCTGACGGTGTGCCACTGGCGACACTAAACATCTCAGGGCTGCAAGGAATTTCAGGGGCGATCGCCACTCAACCCAGCCCTATTCACAGAACACCGGGGAATGGAACATCCGCTGATGCGTTTCCCAACACCACGCACCTCGCAGTCACTCCCGCAGACGTTTCTGCATCTCAGTACAGTTCTGAATACAGTTCTGAGTTTGCCCACTTCCATCCGTCGCTTCCGGTGGCTAGCCTCGAATACCCATCGTTCGGGGCAGGAACCAATGCCCTACTCCCCGTGCCCTCGCTGCCTCCAGTCGGGCGTGGAACCTCCGGGGAAAGTCCATCTCTCGTGCCCCCGTCATTGCCTTCTCTCACCAGTGATTGGGCGAGTGATGGAACCACGGACTGGAGTCGGGAGTGGATGAGTGACCCCTCATCCGTCTCTGCGCCTCTGCTAGGGATGGGGGGAGCCAGTAGTCATGGGGCTTCTTCTTCAGGGAACGGCGCATCGAATGTGCCCTATCCAACGGTTCCTGTGCCTGACGCTGAGTCCCTTCGGGCACGCGTCCCTCAGCCCAATCCGGTATCGAATGCGGTGCCGTTGACTCAGCCTTTTGGGCAGCATACTCAAGCCGCCCTGCCCATTACCGGACAGTGGGCACCGCCCATGTCGACGGATGCAGCTATTCCCATTGCCGTAACGCCATACTCGTCGTCTCGTCCGGCTGCGTTTAATGCGTCTGCGCCGTTTCGTTCTGCTGCACCTGCTCAGCCCTCACAACCCAATCCATTTGCGGGTACTAACCCCTGGACTGCGGTTCCTCATGTTTCTCCTTCGCCTCCAATACCTGTTTCAGATGCGGCACCGTCATCGCAATCGCTGGTTCCCAGATCGGTTGCGTTCTCTACGAATCAGTCATGGATGCAGCCCTCATCCCAGTCGTTCTCACAGCCGGCACCATTTTCGCAGGCAACATCATTCTCACAGGCCACACCATTCTCTCAGACATCATCGTTCTCACAGGCCGCAGCAGGACGGGGTGCCTTTAATCCCGCTGCTCCTTTCCATACGGCTATTGCCCCGTCATCAATGCGCCCGAATCCCGCCGCCGCCCCGACTGCGTTTGCTCCTGCGGCGTCTTTTGGCGCTCCGGTGCCGAATCCGCTGTCCTACAGCCGTTCTGCAAATGATCTTGTGGCACAGACCCCATCGGGACTCCCGACCTTGCCTCCGGGCAGCAGTGGGGTGAATTTTGCCCAACCTATTCCTATTCAATCTCCACAATCGAATCAGTTTCCTCAATCCAATCAGTTCCCTCAATCTACGCCGTACCCCCAGTCGCCCTCACCGGGGTTCTCTTCTTATCCTGGAAACTTCGCTAATGTGCCGCAAGAAACGTTAGGGGGGCGATCGCCCGTTACCGACTCAACGCTTCAGTTGCAGGGGGCAGGCATTTTGCTGGATGACGATTTTTCGGTGCGGGCGCGGTTATCGGGAGCCTATTACCTGACGCCCCAAATTCTGGTGGGAACCGCCCTTGATGTGACCGAAGGAGAGAGCTTCAGCGATTCTGAAACAGAAGGCTTCAACATCAACGAACTGTATCTCGCAGCGGCGCTCCGAGATTTACCCAACCTCCGTTTTGTGGTGGGTCAGATCGACCTCACCTCCTACTTTGACCGAAATAGCTTTGCCAAAGATTCGCTGACGCACTTCTTTGATGGCACCTTCCAAACCAATCCGGCTCTGGCGGCAAACGGCATTGGTTCTCGGCCAGGGTTCCTGGTGAACTTCAGTCCGACAGACACCATTGATGCGCGGGTTGCCGCCTTCTCGTCTGACCGCAGCATCGCTGATTTTGACCTGGATGGGTTTGCGGGGGAACTGGGCTTTCAGGTGGGCAACCTCATTCTTCGAGGAACCTATGTGTCGGCTCGGGATGGCGGAAGCAACGATGGCCCAGCCGAAATCTTCGGCTTTGATCGAGGGGGCGGAGATGTAGGCATTGAAAGCGATGACCGAGAAGAATCCTTTGGCTTTAACGCTGAATACTTCGTTCCTGGCGTCAATATCGGGTTTTTCGGTCGCTATGGTCGCTATGAAAACCTGGATGCGGAGTTTTCGGGTGAAACCTTCAGCGGTGGCTTTAACGTGCTGGATGTGTTCACGCCCAACGATCGCCTGGGACTGGCCTATGGACGACGGTTATCGAGCGACGAAGTGCGGGAAGGCGATAACCCCGATGTTCTGGAACTGTTCTATGACATTCCTCTGTTATCTGACCCCACTACTCGTTTAGGTGTAACGCTCCAACAGCGGAATGAATTTAGTGAAACCGTTGCTGGAATTCGTTTTCGCACCAATTTTGACATCCTACCCTAGTGTGCTGCGCACCCCCAATCATGATGAAATCTACCTCTTGCCCGCTATTTTCACGATCGCACCGATGGAGCTATCTCATTGGTCTTGGGCTACTCACGGGAGTCATGCCTCTGCTGCCGATGATGGCTTCCAGTGCGATCGCCCAGTCGGTTCCCACTCAGGTGCGTCGAGCCTACACGCTGCTTGATCAGGGTCGCGTTGATGCGGCGATCGCCCAGTTTGAGCAGTTCTTACAGCAAACGCCGAATTCTTTAGAAGGGTGGCTCGGTGTGGCGATCGCCTATCGCCGTGCCGGACAAGACGAGAACGCCTTTCGGGCCTATCAGCGAGTGATCGAACTCGACCCCAACAATCGCCTGGCGCTGGGTGCCCTTGGGCTCTTGGGCGGCTTTCGTCCAGAATGGCAGAACCAGGGGATTGCAGCGCTGGATCGACTCCTGAGCCTGGAGCCGAGTGATGTGGATGCTCGGGCTCAGCGGGCATTGCTGTATGTCTATCAGGGACGATTTGGGGAGGCGATCGCCGACTACGAAATCGTGCTCCAGCGCAATCCCGTCCCGTCTGTGGTGCTGGCAGCGGCTCAAGCCTATACCTACTCCGGCAACTATGAACAGGGACTGTCCCTCTTTAGTCGCTATCAAGCGGCTGGGGGCACGTTGGGAGCCAATGAAGCGATCGCCTATGCCCTGGCCCTTCGAGAAACCGGACAGGCCGCCCAGGCCGTACAGCTTCTTGAGCAGCAACTCAGCCAGCGGCGTACCCTCGACAGCACAACAATTAATCTCCGAGGCGCACTCGCCTCATCCTATGCCGCCAATCGCCAATTTTCCCAAGCCGTTCAGGTACTGACGCCCATCCAGGGACGCCAAGATTCTCGCACCATACTGGCTCGGGCCTACAACGACATTGGCCGATACAGCGGTGAGATCTCCTATTTTCAAGCCGCCGCCAGTCTCTATCGGCAGATCATGACTCAGGTGAGTGATCTGACCGCAGGCATGGCGCGAGAAATCGCGGATGCTCTGAGCGGGATGCCCATTCGAGCAGAACGGCAGTACGCCCTGGAAATCTATCGGCAGCTCTCCGCGCAGTATCCCGACGACAGCGGACTTCAAGCACAACAGGCGGTGCTGGAACAGCAGCTTGGGTTTATCTCCAGTGACCAACTCAGCCAGCGATTGCAATCGGCACTTCAGCCGTTTCCCTCCAATCCTTCAGAGCAGCGGGCGATCGCCCAAGCCTTGACTCGCCTGGATTCACCCGATCCCATTCTGCTCCCGATTTACCAAACCTTAGTGAATGCGGGCATTAACGAGCCCTTCCTCAACTTCCGCATCGCCCAGATGTACGTCCGTCAGGGGAACCTGAACGCCGCTCGAAACGCACTGGGACTCTATGCGTCAACGGCCACCAGTGCCCAAGACCAGGCCACAGCAGTGTTGCTGCAAGCCGATATCGATCGGCGAGAAGGCAACCTGGAACTCAGTGCCCAGCGCTATCAAAGCTTAGTGACAAACTTTGCATCCAATCCCGATATTGCCATCACCGCGCTCCAGGGACTGGCCAACATTCGTCAGGCTCAGGGGCGGGTGGGTGAAGCCCTGGGCATCTACGACCAAATCATTTCCATCGACCCTCAAAACCAAGCCCTACAGCTTGGGCGCACCAGCCTTGCCTACCAGGCCGAACTCATCACCGAAGACCAGGCCGAAGCGGTGCTGAACAACTGGCTGGCCGTGAATGGCATAGCAGATGCGCCGCCAGAACTCTATAGTCTCGCAGGAGCGCTCCCGCCGTCAGCCCAGCGAGAAGAACTGTATGTGCTGCTGTTGAATGCTGACCCGAGCAATATTCCTATTCAGCTTCGCCGACTTCAGGTGATTGCTAGCCGCAGTCCTCAACTGGCGCGGGCACAGCTCGAACGACTGATCGCTCAAAACCCCAATGACCTGAGCACCTATTTTGTTCAAGGCGAATTGGCTCAAGACCTGGGCGATCTCGAATTGGCCGCCGATGCCTATGAATCCATTCTGCTACAGCAGCCAAATGAAACCGGAGCCTTGCTGGCTCTTGGCGGGGTGCGAATTCAGCAGCAACGCTATGACTTGGCCGCACGGCTCTACAACGAAGCCCTCGCCCTTGAACCCAATAATCAAGCAGCACTTACGTCTCTAGCCGGGTTGCAGGTGTCTCAAGGACGGCGGATCACCGCGCTGGAGCAGCTCGAATATTTGCAAGTTGAACTTGCAGCCCAGGGACAATCAACCGAGGTGATCACACGTGAAATGCAGCGCATTCGCGAGGGATACCTGCAACAACGAGGATTCCAGCCCCCCTGGGAGCGCTATTGATGGCAAGGGGGAATCCCTTGATAGACGTAGATGGCTCGCACAGATGATTGACGCAGATTCATTGATGGACGAAGGAACCCGCATGATCCAGCCGACCGTTATGTTGTATCTCACGATTCCGATGGCGCTGGCCAGCCCAGTGCTGGTGAGTTGCGCCTCTCCCAA
>JAYKJC010000636.1:0-8588 GCA_035285885.1 Leptolyngbyaceae cyanobacterium
CCGCAGATCCAGCAGCTCAAAAATCCGGTCAACGGAGGCTTCCCCCTGCTTAAACTCGTTGTAGTTTTCCGTCAGGTGAGCAATCGGGTCAATCAGCAAGAGAACGGCTGCAACGTAGCTACCGAACTGTTCACCTGTCAGATTCCCTAACGAAATTTGCCAGCCTCCTAACAGCAGCAAGAGCAAGATGCTGAGCGCGTACAGAAATCCCACCACTGGAAACTGAATCGCTCGTAGCCATGCGGCAGAATACTTGGCCTGGCGATCGCGCTCGGCTTCTTTCCGGAACCGTTCAATTTCGTATCCCTCAGCAGCAAACGCCTGCACCAGACGAATGCCACTCAAGACTTCGGTAATGAGCGAGGACAGATTGGCAATGCGGGTTTGACTTCTGCGAGAAAAGAAGAGGAGGCGATCGCCAAACCAGCTAATCAAAACGCCCAACAATGGCGCAATTACAAAAGTCGCTAATGTCAATTGCCAGTTGAGATACAGCATGTAGCCCAACACCACAATGAGCTGCAAAACACACGGCGTAAAGTCATGAAACAGTTTATTGACCACTTCTCCAATGCGATCGACATCTTCCGTCAGCCGATACGCTAAGTCCCCTGTTTTTGAAGACTCAAAATAGGTGAGGCTCAGGGTTTGGATGTGGCTATAGGCCCGAGTTCTGACGTCAAAAGCAATGCTGAGGGCGGCTTTGGCCATCAGCGCATCCTGCCCATACTGCGCTAATTTTTGCACCAGAAACAAAAGGGCTGTCGCACCCGCCAGTTTTGCCAGTGTCGCCACATCTCCATCCGCCAATGCGCCCAGTAGTTTTCCAGCCATCCAGGCCAGAAACGGCCAAAAGGTTGTGAAGATGAGGGTGCAGAATAGGGCTTGAGCAATCGTGGTGCGATGCGATCGCAGATAGGGGACTAGATACCAATAATTTGACCGAGATTTCAACCCAACCATCCGAAAAGCAACGAACCATTATAGCTTTATGCTTTCGTGTTAGAACGTGCGGGAAAACTAAATCTCCAAAATCCTAAAGACCCTAAAATCCAAAATAGAGAGAGGGGCGGCAGGCCGAGTCCGCCGCCCCTCTCTCTAGAATTTTTCTTGCTCATCCCTTAGGACATAAACGAAAGCCCTTAGGAAGGTTGCAGATTGTGATGAGAATGCTTTCGGTCTTCTTCTGCGCTTAACACCTGGTTTCGTCCTTGAGACTTTGCTCTGAGCAAATACTGATCCGCTCGCCGTAAGAGACTGATTCCCTTCTCATCATCACTCTCGCGCAGAGATGCTGTGCCTGCGCTGATTGTGATGTTTAAATCAAGATGCTCACCTACCGCGAAGGGTTGATTCGCGATCAAGTCACACAAGCGTTCGCCAATCATCTTTGCATCCTGCCACCCCGTGTTGTTCAAAATGATGACAAACTCTTCTCCTCCATAACGGAATGGCGTGTCATAAAAGCGGAGATTATGCCGGAGCCGAGCTGAAATCAACTGTAACGCCCGATCTCCGATGAGATGGCCGTGAGTATCGTTAATCCGCTTAAAGTAATCCACATCCAGCATCAGTATGCTGATCGGAAGGTCGCGATCGCGTGCATGTTTAAGTTGTCGGGGCAATTCCCATTCGAGCGCACGACGATTATTGAGTTCCGTCAGTGGATCTGAGAGGGCGATCGCCGAAAGCAAATCATTTGTACGAGCAATCTCGCGATAACTACGCACTCGGCGCAACCCTGTCAGCAGTTGAGCGACAAGCAGTCTCCGTTCACTTTCTTGACACAGATTGACCTGATGAGTGTCTAACTGACGGGACGTGAGGGAATGAGTCTCTGACGTTAGCCACATACAGGCATCGGCACCGCATTCCAATGCCTCAGCCGTGAGATGAGTGTACACATTCACATCATTTTGTAGGGAATGAATTGCAACTCCAACGATTAAGGTATAAATCCAGGCCAGTCCGCTTTTCTGTTTAATGCTTTGGCATAAATCCAAAACATCGGATAACTCAGCTTGCAAGATCAACACATCAGGTTGTTGTGCTTGAACAATTTGCAATGCCTCCTCTGTGGTCGGTGTAGCCTCTATCGTCGAAGGCTCTATCGACTTGATCTGATAACGGATTGAATTGCAAAAATCATCGTCACCCACGATGAGAATAGAAGCATCCATTTAAGAGTTACGACACAAGGTATATAGGTGTTTGTGATAGTTAAAAAGACCTAACCAAGAAGAACTAACGTAGAATCGTACGATTCTGGCCGATAGCTGTTCCTAGAACGATCAAGCGCGTGAAACTCAGCCAATTTTCCGGAAAAGATAAATGTGTATGAATAAACTGACCTAAATTTTCCTCTTATTAAAATGAATCATTACACAGAGATAAAGATCCTTTGAATTCAGAGTTCCCGCGATGAAATCTCCTACTTCACTTTTAGTCACAGGAAATTTAGATTCTGTAATCAATTATTCTCTCTGAAATTCAAGTAATACGCAGCAAACCTTTATGCAGCAAATCTTTATGCAACGAACCCCTGCACATCAAATTGATAGTGAGGTTTTGCAAAGCGGGTAGTTACAGCCATCGGACATTAATGATTCTCAGCTATCAACCACAGTAGGGTTTCACTGTTTTCCGTAAATAGTATGGATTAATTGTATTTTTTTAGACATTTTAATGCTTCAGTATCTCTGCTGCTTAGGTGAAGAGAAGTTCAAGACAAAATCCGTGCGTTCACGTTCATAGGGGAAGGGGTAGTGATTTTGAAATCAGTATGTCGAAAAAATTATGTTGTTAAATATACTGAGTTTTGAGTCTCTCAGGATCAACAGAATTAAATTATATCGGTATTCGACCGTGATAAGTGCTGTTTGTGTTCCACCTCTTGATAGAGGCATCATCTTCATTCAGGCATAATAGTTATTTAGGACTTACGCATTTGTAGGTGGTGGCAGGCTACCTCGGTATCTGTATAGCGTGACCCCTCTAACTCTCCCTTCGCAAGGGGGACTTGTGTGAGTTCTAACTATTTATGTTGACTACATTGATGCGCCTTTTCAAGATTCGGCTGTGACACAAACCGCTTCAGTTCCTACAAAAACTCTCAAAAAGAGCCGCAGACAAGCAGACTGGCGCTTGGTAAAGCTTCTTATTCCCTATGCACTCCGTCGTAAGCGGTTGTTGGCGATTTCGATGGCGTTACTCGTTCCGTTGGCGATCGCCGAAGCCGTTCAACCTATTTTGATTGGGCAAGCTGTGGCGTTGATTCGCAGTGAAGAAACGCTGTGGTTTTTAGAGGGGCGATCGTTTTCCACCGGGCTTAACATTCTGATTGCTCTGTTGGCAACCACGATTGCTGTCAAGCTTTTGCTCGACGGGTTTCAAGGCTATCAAGTTCAAAAAGTTGGACAAAACATTACGGCTGATATCCGTGACGATGTGTTTCATCATGTAACATCGTTGTCGCTCAGCTTTTTTGACCGAACTCCGGTCGGGCGCTTGATTACTCGATTAACCAGCGACGTTGAAGCCCTGGGAGACGTGTTTTCTACTGGGGCGATTGGGATTGTGGGTGATTTTTTCACCATGATTGTCATTGCTATTTTTATGTTTATTGAGCAGTGGCAACTGGCGCTCCTCTTGATACTCATCTTGTTCCCAATTTCATTTCTGACGATTTATTTTCAAGAGCAGTACCGCAGAGCCAATTACCGGGCGAGGGAAGAACTATCCGCTCTGAATTCTAATCTGCAAGAGAATATTGTCGGTGTGGGTGTTGTTCAACTCTTCCGGAGAGAACGGTTTAACAGCGAGGTGTTTCGCTCGATTAATCAGCGCTATATCGAAGAAGTCGATCGAACCATTCTCTTTGATTCAGCCGTGTCGGCCACATTAGAGTGGGTTGCTCTCGCCGCTATTGGGGGTGTGCTTTGGCTGGGGGGAGGCTTGGTGATGAATGACTACATCGAGCTTGCCACGTTAACCAGCTTCGTTCTATTTGCACAGAGACTCTTTAATCCGCTCAGGCAATTTGCGGAAAAGTTTACGGCCATCCAGGCGGGATTTACCTCTCTAGAGCGTGTGAGCGATATTTTGTCTGAACCCATTGAAATTCGAGATCCGGGGCAGGCGGCGTTGCCCGATTCTATAACTAAAAATGAGCGTGCCTGGAGAAGTCGCAGCGGGATAGATGGAGATGGGCGATCGCCCCATTTGACAGACCCATTGACTGCTCAGTTGGCGGCTCCGTTGACTGCCCCCTTGACTGACCGTTCTCCAGATGCCGAAGATTCTGAAGACAACCGCGCAATTTCAACTCCTTTACCCCAGACTCCGCGACCGTCGATTGATCAACCTGTCACGCCTGGCACCATCTGTTTTGATCACGTGTGGTTTGGATACAAGCCCGATGAGTTTGTCATCCGAGACCTGAGTTTTACAATTCAACCCGGTGAAAAAGTAGCAATTGTCGGCCCCACAGGAGCCGGAAAAAGTTCAATTATCCGTCTCTTGTGTCGGCTTTATGACATTCAGAAAGGCCAAATCCTATTGGACGGTACCGACATTCGAGATCTTCGTCAGGCCGAACTGAGGCAGCGCATGACAGTGATTCTACAGGATGGCTTTTTGTTCGCAGGCGATGTGAAAAGCAACATTGCCCTGGGTGAGTCGTATTCCATTGAAGAAATCCGAATGGCGGCTGAAAAGACCAATGTGGCTGCGTTTATTGAGCAATTACCAGACGCATATGATACAGAACTTCGTCAACGGGGCACCAATCTCTCGGGTGGTCAAAAACAGCTGTTAGCCTTCGCCCGTGCAGCTATCCGCAACCCTCCAATTTTGGTGCTGGATGAAGCCACCGCTAACTTGGATGTTGGCACGGAGGCTATGATTCAAGATGCGTTGGAGCACTTGTTGGTCGGACGAACTGCGATTATCATTGCTCACCGACTCTCCACGATTCGAAATGTTGACCGCATTCTCGTGCTGAAGCAGGGCAGTTTGGTTGAAACAGGGAGCCATGATGAACTGCTGGATGCCGGGGGACTGTATGCGAGTTTGTATCGCCTCCAGATGCTGGAAAGTTAGGCGTATCCCACTACGGGATGCTATGGCATGCAGCCCTGGATGAATTACGACACAGTTTCGATCTCGTAATTATTAAACGTATCTGACGCTTCTTGTTCCTGTTCAACAAACTGCTGAACCCGGCTTCGATATTCCCTAAGAATCGTATCGACCCAATCGCGTTCTGAGCTGTTGGCGTAAAGGTGAACCAATGGTTCTCCTGCATCAGGCAGTACAAGAATCCAGCTATTCGGGTCGTTGGTGCGTGAGACTTTAACCCCATCCGTCAACTCCAGAAGCTCGCTGGGATGGGTTTCTACCATGTGACGCATGAGTGCACCTTTGACAATCCACGGACAGCGGACGCTAACGGTGCGATGACACACCCGTGGCAGTTCAGAGCGAATTTGGGCGAGCGATCGCTCCTGAATTGTCAGCATTTCAATCAGCTTGGCAATGCAGAACATGGCATCAAATCCTGGATGAAGCTGAGGGAAGATAAAGCCCATATCTCCACTGCCCCCCAGCACCACATTCGAATTCGTGTTGCAGGCTTCCATCAAAGCCGTTGGATTCACCTTTGTCCGAATCACTTGGGCATCATGGCGATAGGCAATGTGCTCGATGGCGCTGGAGGCATTCACTGGAACGACGACGGCGCTTCGGGGATGAGCCGTCAAAAACATATGAGCCATCAGACCTGTCAACTGCTCGCCGCGAATGGCACTGCCCGTCTCATCGACAAGAATGAGTTGTTCGCCATTGGCAGAGACTTGAACGCCTAAGTTGGCCTTCAGCGCTTCAACGACTTGGCCGAGCTGTTTTAGCAGCACCTCTCGTTCTTCCACAGAGGGCATGATTTGACTGAGGCTGGCATTCAGCACAACCGCGTCGCAGCCAAATTTGTTTAGCAGAATGGGTAGCACTGCTCCAGAAACCGCATAGACGTAATCAATCACCACCTTAGATTTGCTGTTTTGGATGGCTCCAACATTCAGGTGATGTTCAAAGCTAGTGGAATATCGATCGACCATGTGACCGGAGTAGGTCATGGTGCCAATTTCTTGAATGGGGACTCGACGGAAATCTTCTTTGAAGTAAGCGCCTTCAATTTTTTTCTCGCGGCTTTTGGGCAGGTCGATGCCTTTATGATCAAAGAACTCAATCAGAATATGATCGGTTCGCGCCGGATGAATGCGCACATGCACGCCGCCTTCAACGGACAAGGTTGGAGCGACTGCTCTGGCGACGGGAATCGCGGTTGCTTCTAAGTTCTGAACGTTGACTCCGACTGACATGAGTCCAGCAATGAGCGATCGCGACACCATGCGTGAAATACTTCGCTGGTCCCGAGACACGGAGACCTGGGCACCGGGTTTCAGCGTTGACCCAAAGGCGGCCCCGAGCCGCACGGCAAATTCAGGAGTGATATCAATATTGGCTAATCCAGAAACCCCCCGTTGCCCAAACAAGTTACGGCGAGCCACCTGCCCCCAAATGAGGTTCATGCTCAAGGTCGCGCCCGGCTCAACTTTTTTGCTCGGCCACACCCGAACTTCAGGATTGATTTGGGCTTCTTCTCCAACGGTGGATAGTGACCCGACCACCGCACCTTCAAGCACGTGAGCCCGACGGTCAACTCGGGTGCCTCGCCCAGTCACACACGCACGTAAATGGGACTCGTCTCCCACAATGCAGCCATTCCAGATGATGGGGCGCTTCAAGTCAGCGTCATTTCCAATCGTGACGTTATCTCCGATTACGGTTCCAGGCTCAAGCTGGACTCGTGCCCCAATTCGGCAGTTGTCGCCAATCATGATGGGGGGGGTGATTTTTGCAGAGGGATCAATATAGGTATTGTTGCCAATCCAAACACCGGGCGATCGCTCTTCGTAGTAGTTGATGGGTAACTGAACTTTTCGTTCGAGCGCATCATACTGCGCTTCTCGATAGGTGTTGAGATGACCTACATCGCACCAATACCCTTCAGCCACATAGCCGTACATGGGTTCGCCTTTTTCCAGCAGCAGTGGAAATAAGTCTTTAGAAAAATCAGACTCCTGATTCTCTGGCAGATGCTCTAATACCTCAGGCTCAAGAATATAGGTTCCTGTGTTGATCGTGTCTGAGAAGATTTCGCTTGTAGAGGGCTTCTCTAGAAAACGGACAATTCGACCATTCGTGTCTGTGATGACAACTCCAAATTCTACTGGATTGGGCACGCGAGCTAATACCAGCGTTGCTTTTGACCCCTTCTCTTTGTGAAACCGAACCGCCGCAGATAAGTCAAAATCAGTAATACTATCGCCACTGATCACCACAAATGACTCATCAAGTAGCTCTGCGACATTTCGGACGCAGCCTGCTGTACCCAACGGCTGATCGTCCTCAACGGCATAGGTCATTTGCACGCCAAATTCTCGCCCATCCTGGAAATAGTCCCGCATGACATCGGGCAAATAATAGAGGGTGGCAATGATCTCAGTAATGTTGTGCTGCTTGAGCAAATTGATAATGTGCTCGGAAATGGGGCGATTCAGGATGGGCACCATTGGCTTTGGCAGATCGCATGTGAGTGGGCGCAGTCGAGTTCCTGATCCTCCTGCCATTAGCACAGCTCGCATAACTCCTCCTTAACATTGCGTTGAGCAACTCTTGTCGTTGGTCGGGGTACTGATTACAGTTTCCATTGCAGCTCATTCAAGAATTTTGCCCATTTTGCTTACCATTGATAGGCTCACTACTTGAGAGATGAGAGTGCTGACTTCATCATTTTTTCGGATTTCAGCTTCGGATTTCAGATCAGAGATTGTCAGAGATTGATAGAGAATTTGTAGGGTAATTCTTGGGTGACCCTCAGGTCATTTTCCCAGAGGGAATGTGGCTTATCCCTAAGAAAGCTGTATTTGAGGGGGCTGTCTAATTTGAATATCAACAGGGCATAACACCGTAAACATATACTAATTTTGCTTGTCGTTGCATAACGCTATGTGAATATTAGTGGCATGACAACTTAGATAGCCTCCCAATCAAAACAGAGGATAGGGCAGTACTTTCGACGCCATTAGGTTGGTGATGATTACCTCAATCCCTTGGATAAGTGCAGTCATACCGCATAGGGATTAACAAGAGAATTTAATTCTGGAGCGTAACCCCAGAGAGAGAGGAGTATTTTATTTGCTCGCAATTCTCCCCAGACTGTTCTGTCGAATGGCCTGAACTGCATCACCGTTGTCATCGGGTGAAAGTCATGGGTGTACCGACGCAAAATTGATGATTCTCACCTTGAGTTTAGGTTCTTCTCAGAAATTAAGTTTATAATCTCTTCACCTTCTCTTTTGCCTCATGAATCAATACTTTAATCTCTAAAAGGAATATTGACGCTGTTAATTTTGTTACTTAATTCGTTCCCTAATAAAAAGGTTTATTCAGTTCATAAATTACTTAGGAAAGCTATTAGAGGTTCTTAAAAAGGGTGTGAAAAAAAAGATTGCTCAAACGATCGCTCA
>JAYKJC010000637.1:0-6545 GCA_035285885.1 Leptolyngbyaceae cyanobacterium
TTACGCTCCAGTCCATCATCGACCAGAATCCTCTGAAATCCAGCATTCGTGACATTCCTGGCGTGTGGCGAATTCGCACCTTCGAGATTGCCGGGGAATCGAAAACCCTGGACAACATTGAGCATCAGACCATTCGACCCACCTTTGCCGAGCCTCGGATCCATGCTGCCTTGAACTGTTCAGCGATTAGCTGTCCCGTTCTGCGCCAAGAACCCTACACCGCCGAGCAACTGGATCAGCAGCTAGAGGAACAGGTCTCACGCTGGTTGTTAAGTGAAGAAGGCATCCAAATTAACCGGGAAGCTGGAGAAGTGCGCATCTCCGCCCTTTTTGACTGGTTTGGCGAAGATTGGCTCGATGCCTATGGTGTTGAGAACGGCTTTGAAGGTTCTGAGAAGGAACGCGCTGCCCTTAATTTCATCAGCCAATATCTGAGCGATGAGGACGCGGAGTATCTAGAAGCAGGGGGCTACCAGGTGCGATATATCGATTACAATTGGGCGTTGAATAGCCAGTCCTAATTCTTACGAAAACCGACAAATTAGACCGACACATCAGAGAAAGCTGGCTGAGCGGAGTCGAAGCCAGCAGGGCGATCGCCCCACAATTCAGTCAGGGGCGCTAAAGTAGTAAGCATCTTCAATCGTCATCCACTTCAGGAGCGCCCATGGTCAGTCAGCCTGTAGACACGATTCACCCTTCTTCTGATGAGACAACCGCTCTCGACGACTATCAGGATTATCTCGTCTTAGACGATAGCTCCTGCAAAGGATTCATCCCTGAAGCCATTGAGTCTCCGGCTGAACCGTATCGGCTCTATCGGTTCTTAACTGACCTGGAAGATATTCTGACGGATGAACCCGATGATGCCAAGCGCATTCAGCGGATTGCCCCCCTGGTTCGACTACTGCTGACCAGTTCCGAGTGGCTCCAGTTTGAATACGTAGACCCCTCACCCCAAACGGGATGGGGCGTCAAAATGCTCTATAGAGAACCCTCTTTCCCCCTCACCGTCCAAATGGTGTCGTGGTCGCCCAACTGCCTTTCGACTATTCACAACCATGCCACCTGGGGGATTGTAGCGCTAATTCGTGGGCACGAACGCAACACCCTCTGGCAACGCACCCCGACCCCAGAGCAGCCCGACCGCATCGAGAAAGTAGGTGAGCAATATCTCGTCCCCGGAGACATCATCGGGTTTACGCCAAATGCCATTCATTGCATTGAGGCCATCAGCGACGAACCCACCATTAGCTTTAATCTCTATGGGGTGACGGACTACTCCAATCGCTATCAATTCGACATCACCACCCATACAGCTAAGAAATTTTAACCTCTGAACCCTTGAGGATCAGGGGGGTTCAGCCTCATTCATCGCAGATTTACATTAGGTGATTTCTAGAAAAGACTGTACCGCCAATAGGGTGCCGTATAGACCAAGGGCATGGCTACGCTAAAGCGAAGCGTAACGCACCGTGGATTGGTAATTTCATGTTAAGAAGTCTCCTTAGCGCAGATACACAAAGGATGAGTGCGAGTTCATTACTCTGTGATCGGCAGCAGTGGCGGGCGATCGCCCAGGCTGACCTCTGATACTTACCCCCCTTTTCCAAGCTGAACCCACTGTTGCACTGATGGCCGTCGCCACTGATGGTTCGCGTAGGCTGCGAGTTTTTCTAGAACATCATCTCCATTGAGAAGCAGACGGTTAATCATTAGTGCAAAATCGGTGTCTGCAATGCACCAGTCATCAAAGAGGGTAAGAGACTGATCAGAAAGGAGGCGATCGCCCGCTGCAAATAGCCGTTCTGCTTCAGCTAGCGCTACATTTAACAATGGCACATCCATCGGGCTGACGCGAATACAACAGTAGAGGGGCGTTCTTCTCGAATGGCAAGAAAATCGCTTCTTATCCATGCTTGAACTTGCCGGGCGAACCTACTCCTCCCCATCACCTCACCAAATTACCAACGGAATTACCAACGAAACCACCAACGGCTGTGTGGCGCTTCAGACAAGGCGTCCCGGATATTCTGTGTTCATGAAAGCGATGAACCGATAAACGAACTGAATACCGAGCCCACATCGCTCCATAAGGTCGTGTCTACCGCACGTACACTCCCCCACCTTATGAGGACTCTTCCCATGACACACACAGCTTTTTCTCAAACTCAGTCTTCTTTCGATCTTTCCAACGTCAACAGCACAGGGCTCATGCCCCTCGATGATCTGGGTGCTGTTCAAGGGCCGCTTCAGTCCGGAAACTCGGGCCATGCCGGAATGGGATTTAGCGGTTTGGGCTCGGTTGAGTTTAGCCAGACAATCACAACAACGGCGATCGCCACAACCACACTCAATCCAACGCCGATCATCAACAATCAGACCTTCACAACCCTCGATTTTCCTGACAACACCCTAAGCACGGCCAGGAACCTGGATGTATTGACGGGGTTGAAAAAGAGCACAGGTGAGGTTGGCAGCAGCGATACGGTGGATTACTATCGCTTTAGCGTCAGTGGTATTCGCGATGTGACGTTGACGCTGTCCGGCTTAGAGGGAAATGCAGCACTGCGTCTCATTCAAGATAAGAATAATAATGGTCAAATTGATGCGGGTGAAGTGCTCGCCAGTTCTAACCGGGGCGACTCTCTCAATGAAACGATTAATAAGGTCTTAGGCAGCGGAACTTACTTCGCTGAGATTACTCAAGATATTGGCAGCAGCAGCTATGAATTCCGCAGTTTGGCTCGCTTGCCTCAGGTGACGGTCGATCTGACTCGCGTGAAAGCCATTGACAACCCAGACACAGGCTGGTTTGGTGACGATGCGGACTACTACAGCAAGATCACCATCGATGGATCGACGAAAACCACGGGTGTAATCAGCAATGACAACGACATTTCGCCGAGTAACTGGAGCTATACGCGCACCGTTGATGGAAACAGCCGCTATGTCAGCATTGGGATTGAAATCTTCGATAATGACGGGGGATTGGCAGGAGCCGATGACCGTATCGATGTGGACAGCAAGACGGGCTACCGCGATATCAATTTGTGGTACGACCTGCTGACCAACCAGATTTCTGGTGATGTGAATGGCTGGGGCGGGGCAACCTTGTCCTCAACTGGAGCAGGCGATGGCGATCGCGCAACGGCCTGGTTCAAGGTGGAAGAAGGCGATTGGTATGACCGCAATATGGGCGACTATCATTTGCGGAATATCACCCGTTCTTTTGCCGCCGATGGCATCAACCGCACCGACATGATCGAGGTGCTGAGAGAAACGAAGGACTATGGCTCTATCACGAGTACAGAACTGACGGATGTGCGCACAGTGGTGAGCAGCCTCGCAATGCCTGAGTACGTTCGAAATTTGTCAGACAAGATTGTCAACAGCGACCCTGCAAATAACCGATCGGGCATTGGCAATCTCTATGGCGGTGCCAGCAGTGATCGAGTGGAAAGTCTCGTAGGCAAATGGTTCTATGGGAGCGATCGCCCAGACGCCGCAGGAACTTATCGCTATGCAAGTGGGTCTTTATTTCAAGATGGCATCAGCATGTTTGATGTGGATCAAGGAGGTGTGGGCGACTGCTACTTCATCGCATCCTTAGGAGCAGCGGCGAAAGATAAGTCTTATGTGATTTCCAACATGTTCATTGACAATGGAGACGGCACCTTCACGGTGCGCTTCTTCAAGCCCGATGGCAGCCGAGATTATGTAACCGTCGATCGCTACTTACCCACCAATGCCTGGGGCAACGCAATTTATGCAGGCTGGAATGGCGGAGATAACACCGAATCCAACAACGAGCTATGGGTCGCCCTCGCAGAAAAAGCCTATGCTCAGTTGAACGAGTCCGGCTGGATTGGGCAAGACAACACCAACTCCTACGAAGGCATCTCCGGTGGCTGGATGGATAACGTGATTAACCAAATCTCGGGATACAGCACCACCTCTAAGAATGCGACATCCATGACCCAAGCCGAAGCCATTGCCCTGGTCAACTCCAGCAAAATGCTGACTGTGGGCTTCGTAGATGGCACAATTCCCGGCGTCGTCAACAATCACGCCTACACCGTCAGCTCCTACGACCCCTGGACTGGCAAGTTCCGGCTCCACAACCCCTGGGGCAACAACCACGCAGATGTCACCTGGGCTGAGCTGCAATCCATGAAGGGCTGGTTCCAGTACAGCAACGTGTAAGTGAATGATATTGAGTGCTTGGGCAATACCCAAGCACTCAATAATTACTGATTCCTCAATGTATTTGATGTTTATTCCGTGTTTACTATGATGATGTCAACCCACCGTCCCTCTACTCAGCCATCTGTTCGTGCCGTCACCCTGATTGCTCAAGAAGAGGCTCAGACTCCATTGGGAGAACCGACTCATCCCAATCGCCCCATTGGCTTTGCGTCTATATTTCTGATCATTGAAAACCCAGTGGATGACGAATGTCGATTAATTGTGCGATCGCTCGATGTGATCGACAGCGAAACAGGTCGCTTACTGCTGCATCAAGCTCGACCCCAAATTATTCCCCTCATGCCCCTAGAAAACGCAACCATTGATATCCATCTCACCAATCACATGGGATATGGGGACGCTCGCACCGTTAAGGCGATCGCCCACTATCAGGTGATGCCGAACGGAACGGACACTCCTCTGCCGACAACAACCATTGAGTCTCCCATCGTGACGGTAACGAAGTAAGAAAGACAGGTAACCCGTAAGAGTGGATGGGCGTGTAGGTCAGACTGCACGTCCATTACGTTTCAATCAGATTGAGCTTTTTTGAGAGACACTCCAGGTTTTTGTCTATGAAGCTTGAGAGCGCTTGCATACGAACAGGTTTTTCTAGCAAGTCATTGATTCCTGCCTGCCAAAATTCCACTTTTTCTTCCCACATCACACATGCACTGAGGCCAATAATTCGCACCTCTCGAATCTCTTTTTTGCTGTGCTGTCGAATATTTTGAGCGAGTTTGATGCCGCCCATTCGAGGCATTCTTAGGTCCGTAATCACCAACACGTAGTTTTTCAGTTCTAAAAGGTCTAACGCTTCTTCACCATTCCTGGCGGCATCTGCTGAGTGGCCCATGAAATGCAGCATCCTGAGCATCATGTCTCGGTTGTGTGGATCGTCTTCGACAATCAAAACTTGAGCCTCATTATTTTGCCGTTTCGAGAGATTATCCATTTCTCTAGACCATAATACGTGTATTGCAATTACTATTTTTTATTCTATAGTAGTTTTCCTCATCCGTAATTTTTCGTACTTTTTCAAGAATGGATATCGGACTGCGTCAGGAAGAGGTCTGGCAAATTTGGCCTCTCCCTTCCTGTTTAGGAAAGAAATGGGGCGATCGCTCCCTTCTCCACCTCACCCCGTAATTTCCGCAAGGGCAGCATCCACTGTTGGCTGGAAAGTCTGATATCGATAGTGCTCACACAGCTCTTTCGCTTTCTTCAGGTCGGCGATCGCCCCCGACGTATTGCCCATGTGATGCCGAGCGAATCCCCGTTCATAGAATCCCTGGGGGTCGGTGGGGTTGATGGTGGCAACGCGTTTATCTTCGAGGTCTTTGGCGTAGAGAAAGGCGGCGCGGGCACCGTCTACATCCCCGGTGTAGTGGCGAATATTGCCCCGACCGTAGTAGGCAAACACAAAATTTGGATCGAGTCTAATTGCTTCTTCTAAGCTAGTCATTCGCTCAGAGTGCAATCCCAACTGCTGTTGAGCGATGGAGAGATACCAGCACTGAAGGGCAGAAGGCTTGAGTGCGTTTGCCTGCACAAAGTCGATGAGTGCGCCCTGGGCTTCTCCTTCATAGAGCTGAATCATGCCCCGTAAGCGGTAAACCGTGGGCGAGTAGTCTGCGCTTAGGGCGATCGCATGGCTCAGATCGGTGCGGGCTTTCTCGTACTCACCCAAGCGAAAATAGGCATCACCCCGGTGATGGTAAACGTCGGGTGACTGGGGCGCAAATCGTATGGCACGGTCAAAGCTCTGCATGGCATCCTGATAATTGCCTTTTCGAGTCTTCAACGAGCCGTGATACAGATGGGACGTTTTTAGCTGAGGCTTGAGGCGGTTGGCCTGGCGGTAGTCTGCTGTCGCATTGGACTCATCGCCCATCTGCTGATAGGCAAATCCTCGACTGCCGAAGGTTTCAGCGAGAGACGAAAACTCTCCGAATACCCATAATCGCGATTCTGCCATTGCAAAGATACGGCTAAATTCCTCAATGGCTTGTTCGTACTTCGCTGTTTCAAGCGAGGCTTCTCCTTGCTCATAGGCACTGCGCATTTTGCGTTTGTCGCTTTCTTCACTGAGGAACTGTTGCCAGCACAAGACCAGGGCGGGGATCAACATCACCAGTCCAATGAAGGGAGACACTTCTGTTGCAACGGCAAGGGCAACAATCGCTAGAACACCGATAGATGCAAGCCTAAGATTCGTGACCATAGAATGCTTGGGCATGGGATAGAAATGGCAGAACAGTGGCAGTAAATGGGCAATGGTAGGGGCAAGGCACTGC
>JAYKJC010000638.1:0-3148 GCA_035285885.1 Leptolyngbyaceae cyanobacterium
CCCAGGCTCGACTCCGTTTATTTGGTCACGATGAATCGGAGGTGCGCGTTACGCTCTATCGAGATAACCATGCGTGGTGCCCCTACTGTCAGAAGGTCTGGTTGTGGCTCGAAGAGAAGCAGATTCCCTATCGCATCGAAAAGGTGACGATGTTTTGCTACGGCACGAAGGAGCGGTGGTATAAGCAAAAAGTTCCCTCTGGGATGCTTCCTGCGTTGGAATTAAATGGGCGTCTCATCACGGAGAGCGATGATATTTTGTGGGCACTCGAACAGGAGTTTGGGGCTCTCAACCAGTCCCTACAGGCTTCCCATGTGCTTCTGCTGCGCAAGCTGGAACGACTGCTGTTTCGCGCCTGGTGTATGTGGCTTTGTTATCCTGCGCGATCGCCCCGTGAGGAACATCGCAACCGCGAGCAGTTCACCAGCGTCGTCGCTCAAGTCGAAGAAGCCCTTGCAAGCACGCCCGGCCCTTATTTCCTGGATGAGTTTGGCACCGTTGATGTCATCTTCACCCCCTACGTCGAGCGCATGAACGCCAGCCTGTATTACTACAAAGGCTATTCCTTGCGAGAAGAGAATCCTCACTTTTCAGCCTGGTTTGATGCGATGGAGCAGCGTCCGACCTACCGGGGCACCCAGAGCGATTTCCATACCCACGTTCATGATTTGCCACCGCAAATGGGTGGGTGCTGGGCCAATGACGAAGCGCAAACCCAAATCAATCAGAATCGGGTAGATCATGGCCCCTGGATGGGACTTCCCGATGTGACCTATCCAGAACCAGAGACCTCACGCATCGAAGCCCTCCATCGGGTTCTCAAACACCGTGCCAACATCATTCGCGTCAACCCAGCGCAGGACACGGTAATGGATGAGGCGTTACGTTGCGCCTTGACGAACCTCATCACAGGAAAAATCTGTACGCCCCCCGCAGGATCAGATGCGGCTTTGCGATACTTGCGCGATCGCATCAGCGTTCCCCGCGACATGTCGATCTATGCGGCGAAACGGCTACGAGAAGCCCTGGAAGAAACCGCTGCATTGGTGGGCGATCGCCAGGGAACTCCCATCCCCACTCAACATCGGCGCGATCAAGACCCGGCTCAGTTTGCGATCGCCTGATACTCACAGCTTGCTCTAAAGCCCAGAGGAATGATTTTGCCGCCGCTTCGCAACACAATCATCCCCTGGGCTTTGTTTTTTTGAGGTGCAAGATCTGAGTTATACCAACGTTGAAGATGTTCATCAGTTACGTAGTTATGCGGATCTCGAATAAACTTTCCGTATGACTTAATTGGCATGTCAAAGAATGCCAACATTGTGTTACATCCGTTGGCGACGAGGCATTTATGAAAAAATATCTAACAACAGCATTATCTATTCTTATTCCACTGAGCGTTGTTTCCTCGGCTCAGGCAGACTCTCTCCCGTTGACTCATCCTGAACTCAACCCGGAAGAGTCACAGTTGATTGCCCAATTTGGCCGCATCCGAATTCCGGGTGGCAGCAGTTCAGAGGAAGCCGAAGAAGCTCAGGAAGAATCGGCCAGTGCCAGTTTTGCTGGGTTCTCTGGAGAATACGGCGAATATCTCGATGACTACAACGGCTTTAGCGTTGATATTCCGGTTGAGTTTGAGCTTTCATCACCCGGACAAACAACCAACTGGATTGGCCCTATTTTAGACGAGGGAGCCGTCGGCATCTATGTCAATGCAGCTCCACTCCCAGGTGTTTCGGCGGCCACTTTGCAGGAAACCTATCGCCAGCAATACGAAGCCGATCGCTTCTACACGGATGTTCAAACCCTAAGCGTGCCCTACCGCGGTTGCGTCACTCCAAGCAATGAAGTGTGTATGGTTCCTGCCCTGCGTGTCCGTGAAGTGGATAATCAACAAGGCACCCGCACTCAAAAGAACCCCGACGATATTCACCGATGGCACTTGTTCGTATTCGGCAATGAGCGAGTCTACACCTGGGGCTTCACTGGTATGTTCCAAACTTTCCAGGATGAAGAAGTTCAGGCCACCTATGAAGAGGTGATTTCCTCTGTGGAACTCGTTTCAATTGTTGAATAGTTGAATAGAGCGCTATGCGCGTTGGCTAAGTACGGTGGTGTGGGGTGCGCCCTACACCACCGTTTTTTTCTTGACTACACGACTTGGAAAAGTTCAAAGGAGTAAAAGGTTTTGACACGCATCGCGCCAAAACCTTTTACTCCTTTGATATGGATTTGAGAATTTTGCCCAGTCGTATGACTAAGGAGATTTCTGGAAAAGACCATACCGCCCGTAGGGTGCCGTATAACCCCAAGGGCATATCAGAAAAGCAAAGCGTAACGCACCGTGGGCTGGTAATTTCATTTCAAGAAATTTCCTAACCTTTGTTCTGAAATCCCATCAGTCAGGGGTTTCAGAACAGCTCTAAAAAATGAAATGTCGATTACTCATCGTCTCTGCATCAACATCCTCAAGGGTCACAAACTGTTTCATGCCTTGGTTTGTATCCAACTTGATGAGGAGATTATCCCCCCGCTGATTGAAGATGACATCGTCCATTGAGCTAACCCCTTCAATTTTCCGCACGTCTAACTTATCTTTAAGAATTTCAAAGTCAGTGATGGTGTCTTTGAAATCTTTGTTTGAGGTGTACTGGAAGCGATCGCGCCCCTGTCCTCCGGTGAGTTCGTCTTTGCCGAAGCCCCCAACAATCAGGTCGTTGCCGCCATTGCCCCGAATCTTATCCTTACCTTGTTCGCCGAGGAGGCGATCGCGCGAACCACTACCATTCATGACATCATTTCCCCTGCCACCCCAGAGCTTATCCTTACCCGGACCGCCATTGAGAATGTCATTACCGCTGCCACCCCGCATCACATCATTGCCGCTGCCACCATTCAGGATATCATTGCCTGTTCCTCCGTCCATATCATCGTTGTTGCTACCGCCGTTCAGGGTGTCGTTGCCAGAATCACCGCGCAAGGTATCTCGGCTACTGCCACCGTTGATGATGTCATTGCCCGCCCCCCCCCGAAGGATATCTAAATCGCTAAAGCCATTTAGAATGTCATCGCCATCGGTTCCGGTAATCGTATCAGAGCCTTGAGAGCCATTGTCGTTTGGATTGGGCAGTTCTTGAAAATCAGGAGT
>JAYKJC010000639.1:0-9555 GCA_035285885.1 Leptolyngbyaceae cyanobacterium
GTTCCCAGCGTCTCGCTGGGAACGCCCGCGAGAGCCTCTGGCTCCCGTTCAAATGGAGCCAGAGGCTCCCGCAGCGGTTCCCTGCCAGAGTCAGGGAACCAGAAATTAGAGACCGCTAAACACATACGGCGCAACGCGCCCCACATAACTGTACTTAACCAACGCGCATCGCGCTATATCCCTTAACTTGCATCAAATTTAGCTCTGTTCCTCCATTTTTCCTATCGGGAGACAACACATGAAATTAATGGTCTACTCCCATGATGCATTTGGGCTTGGCAATATTCGACGGATGCTTGCCATCTGTGACTACTTGCTCCGTGCGATTCCTGATTTATCGGTGTTGGTGGTGTCGGGTTCCCCGGCTCTCCATAGCTTGCGATTGCCCAAAGGACTGGACTACATTAAGCTGCCGTGTTTGGGGCGAGATGGCTCGGGGCAAGTCAGCGCTAAATTTCTGAAAACCGATCTTGAAGAAACGGTACAGCTGCGCTCCGATTTGATTCTCTCGGCCACAAAGCACTTTAAGCCAGATGTGTTGTTGGTCGATAAAAAGCCGTATGGCCTCATGAGAGAGTTGGAGAAGACTCTCGACTTTCTAGAGCAATCGCCCATTTCGACTCAGCTTGTGTTGCTGCTGCGCGACATTCTTGATGAGCCTGCTGTAACGATTGCCCAATGGCAACGTAATGGATATTACGAGGCGATCGCCCAGCGCTATGCTCAGGTGTGGGTCGTTGGCGATGCCGATATTTTTGATGTGCGATCAGAATACGATTTTCCGCCATCGGTCGCAGAGAAAGTCGAGTTTTGCGGCTATATCCGAAGGTCACCAGGACTACAATCACGAGACGCCGTTCGTCACCAGTTGTGTGTTGAAGCACACGACCGCCTCGTCTTAGTCACACCCGGTGGTGGAGCCGATGGATATCAGTTGGTTGATACTTATCTGGAGGCGATACAGGCAAAATTCTCGTCACCGAATGCCCAATCCCTTGTTGAAGACCCTACTTTTAAGTCTCTGATTGTCTGTGGCTATGAGATGCCCATTGAGCAGCGACAGGCGATCGCCGAGAAGGCGTTGCCTTTCACCCAGGTTGAAGTGATCGAATTCAGCGATGATGTGCTGAGCTTGATGGATGCAGCAGATTTGGTGATTTCGATGGGGGGCTACAACACCATCTGCGAAATTTTATCGCTCAACAAACGAGCCATTGTGGTACCTCGGGTTAACCCCGTTGAAGAACAGTGGATTCGAGCCGAACGCTTTGCTCAACGAGGATGGTTTCACACGATTCATCCAGAGCAACTGACCCCCCGACGATTGACATTTACCATTGAGCGAGCGATCGCTCCCAGTTCTAACGTTGACTCAAAGTCCAGAGATGCACCTACCCATTCATCGCTCGACCTCAATGCACTCCCTCGTATGACTCAGCTCATGGCATCACTGATGCCCGGTATGACTCCGATTCACTCTTCTGTCGTTTATTCTCAGCCGCCATCCCCATGTTTGATTCCTCCCAGCCTACAATTGGCTATCTCGTTAAAACCTTCCCTAAACTCTCTGAAACCTTCATTCTAAATGAGATTTTAGAACTCGAACGACAGGGCATGACCTTGCATATTTTTTCGTTGCGATCGCCCAAAGATATCTTTCACCATCCGGGTGTAGCGCAGATAAGATCACCGATTACGTATATTCCGTCAATGCTGCCAGAAGCTAGCCCTGAGGCTGAAACTGCCCTGGCTAAGGCACAGACGAGTCTCCGACAAAAGTTTTGCATGCGCTACCCTAATCTGGTGGACGAGGCCATTCGGTTTCATCACCAGCGCCCTGAGGAAAAGCAAGTTAATGAAATCTGGCAGGCGATCTATCTAGCCTATGAAATACAGCGATTGAACATCACTCACTTACACGTACATTTTGCTAACGAACCCACCGCAACTGCGGAAATGGCTCAAATCATGTGTAAGGTTCCATTCAGCATCACAGCTCACGCCAAAGACATCTATTTGACGGAGCCCGCTGTCCTCGATCGCCGCATGGGAAAAGCAGAGTTTGTGCTGACCTGCACCGATTTCAACCGTCGATACTTAAAGAGCCTGTCTAGCAGCGACACACCGATTCACCTTGCGTATCACGGCATTGACTTGGAGCGGTTTTCGTCTGGTGCATCTATGGTCAACGCTTCGGCACTCGAACCCAAATCTGAAATGACTGCTGCATCGTCAGTCCAACGCAACTCCTCTTGCCGACCCTTGAGATTGCTATCGATTGGGCGTTTTTGCGAGAAAAAGGGGTTTGACTATTTACTCAAGGCGTGTCAGCAGTTGCGATTGCAATCGCTGGATTTTACCTGCACCTTGGTGGGCTATGGCCCATTGCACGCTCAGATTGAGCAGTGGATTCGTGACAATCAGCTCGACGAAGTTGTCACTCTAGCAGGGAAGCTGACTCAAGACCAAGTGATTGAGCAGTATCGGCAGGCTGATATATTTGTGCTGCCTTGCGTGGTGACAGAAGAGGGCGATCGCGACGGCATTCCCAATGTGCTACTAGAGGCCATGTCGATGGGGTTACCCGTGGTGTCCACCTGCATTTCCGGCATTGGTGAACTTGTGCAATCGGGGCATAACGGACTGCTCGTGCCCCAGCGAGATGTGGAAGCATTGGCCGATGCCTTGCAGCAGTTGATGGCTGATGCTCAGTGGCGATCGCGCTTAGGTCGCAACGGTTACTATACCGTTCATCAAAAGTTTACGCTCAATCAGAATGTCGGAAACGTTAAAGACTTACTCCTGATGGCGTTGAAAAACCAGACGTCGAAATCATCTCTGTCTTACTCTTCTTTGAACTCTATCGCCCAACTGGAGGCTACCCTGTCATGAAACGGCTCATGTTTTACTGTCAACACATTTTAGGCATTGGTCATCTTATCCGTAGCATGGAAATTGCAAAGGGATTGACCTCAGATTTTGAAGTGTACTTTGTCAATGGCGGTGAGATAATTCGCGAATATCCTATTCCCGTTGGAATTGAGGTCATGAATTTGCCACCCCTCAAAACCGATGCGGAGTTTCGTGCGCTAGAAGCACCTGAAGGATTTGCAAATGTGGAAGCAGCGATGGAATTTCGTCGGGATCGACTGCTAGAAATTTGCGATCGCCTCCGTCCAGATGTCTTGATGGTGGAATTGTTTCCATTTGGTCGCCGTAAGTTCTCTCCAGAACTTATCCCACTGATTGAGCGGGCACGAGAACTGGGTGCAAAAGTCGTGTCGAGCCTGCGCGATATTGTTGTCACCAAACAGGATCAAGAACGTCACGAAGCTAAGGTTTGCAAATTGATGAATCGCTATTTCGACCTGCTCTTAATTCATGGCGATCCAAGCTTTATGCCCTTAGAGCGGAGTTTTTCACGGGTGGCGGATTTAAATTGTCCTGTTTTCTACACGGGCTATGTGGTGCAGGAGAGTCAGCTTTTCCACCAAGTCCCCCTCCCCGAGCCGATTCCTCAACCCCTGATTCTTGTCAGCGTAGGTGGAGGACGCTTTGGTCACGAACTACTAGACTGTGTGGCAGACGCCGCAGAACAGTTAGGTTCGCGCATTCCCCATCAGATTCAGATGTTCACAGGGCCATTTTCACCGGATGACGTTGTGAGTCGATTGCAGGCGATCGCTCAGCACCGATCAAACCTGACGGTGGAACGCTACACCCCCAACCTGTTGCCGTACATGATTCGTGCAGATTTGTCCATCAGTATGGCGGGCTACAACACGACCATGAATGTGTTAACCACTGGCGTGCGATCGATGCTACTACCCTTCACAGGCAATGATGACCAGGAGCAAACCCTTCGCTCTGAGCGCCTGGATGAACTCGGAGTCGTGTCGGTTATTCGTCCCGAAGATTTGAACCCTGAACGGTTTGCCCAGCGAGTCGTCGAGATGCTGGATCAAACTCCGACCTCCATGACCTTTGACCTCAATGGCGTGGCCAATACCGCCCACTATATCCGCGAGTTGATTGGGTTGCGATCGCGCCAGATCGTTTCTGTCTAATTTCCTGAATCAACTTTTGTTCACCTGATGTTGCGTACCTGATGTTGTGTACCTGATGTTGCGTACCTGATGTTATTCATCTGTGCTGTACTGAATGCGCTTGCAAAGCGCTGTACTGTTGCCAAATAAACCAAGTAAGGACATTTTCACTATGCTGACTCATAAGTCTCAACGTATCTGTATCACAACCTTAGAATATCCACCCGATATTGGTGGTGTCGGAACGTCAGTCTATCGTATCGCCCACATGCTTCAAGAGTCGGGCTATGAAGTTCATGTCGCTGTTTTTCACTCTAAGCATCGAAAAGAAAACGATAGCTCGATTCGCACAGCATATCGCACAACTGAGGATGAAGGTGTTTTCGTTCACCGCATCCGCTCCGCTGTGCGCTCTGACACCCTGGCTGTGCAAGATTATCTCAGTGAAGTCTATGCCCAGGTGCGATCGCTCCATCTCCGGTATCAGTTTGATGTCTTTCATGCCTTCTTTCTCAACGAAACCGGATTTCTTACCACCTTACTCGCGCGAGAATATGGAATACCTGTCATTAACAGCATTCGCGGGAACGACCTGCACAAACATGTCTTCGATCCCAAGCAGCATGGGCAAATCGCTTGGACACTGAAGCAGTCTGATTGGGTCACCTGTGTAAGTCGCGATTTACAGCGCCGCGCTAACGTACTCGTACCCGGACTTGCGAACAAATCTACTGCCTTTTGGAACTCTATCGTACCGATTGATTTTGAAGAAGCCCCGGTTCCTCCTCTTATCCAAGAACTGCGCTCAAAAAGCGACACCGGGTTAATCGTAGGGTCCGTGGGTCGGTTTCGCGATAAAAAAGGGATTGATTTTCTAATTGACGCCTGTCAATCGGTACAAAGCGAACAACCGATTACTCTAGTTTTGGTTGGAGATTTTGTGCCAAAAGAGAAAGACTATTGGGATACTCTGATTCAAGCAAGTGACTTCAGAGATCGCATTCATGTTACTGGCATGATGCCCCGCGAAGACGCTCTGACTTTCTTGCCTTATCTGGATGTTTTTGCCATTCCTTCGATTCATGATGGTTGCCCCAATGCCATGCTAGAAGCGATGTTGGCAGGGTGTGCGGTGATTGGCACAGAGGTCGATGCCATTGGTGAGATTCTAACGGACAGTCACAATGCTCTTGTTGTTCCTCCTAGTTCCAGTCAGGCGATCGCCCAGGCACTACGCACCTTAGCAGCGTCTCCGCAACTTCGTCATCAACTCGGACAAACAGCCCGCCAAACAGTGCTGACCCAATTATCTCCCAAGGTTGAACGTGAGAACTGGGCAAAGGTTTATCAGCAAGTGCTGCAAACAGAGTCGATACCTGTGATGGCGATCGCCTGATGTCAGTTGTGGAAATTAAGATCCGGTTTTCTTTTATCTCAATGTTTCAGGACATACGATTATGACTTTAGTAACCTCTCAACCTCTCGTTACCCTTCTTGTTTCACCTAGAGAACGTTTCAGCTATACCCGTGAATCGCTCGAAAGCATTTATTCCCATACCTCTATCCCATTTGAGCTAATTTACGTCGATGGGGGGTCACCTCGTCACGTAAAAACTTATCTAGAAGAGCAGGCGCAAATGCGTGGATTTCAGCTCATTCGCACGCCTCACTATTTGTCGCCCAATCAGGCTCGAAATCTTGGTTTAGGGCACGTCAAAACCCCTTATGTGCTATTTATCGACAACGATGTAGAAGTAACCCCTGGATGGCTTCAATCGCTGCTCAATTGCGCAGAAGAAACCCAGGCTACGGTCGTGTGTCCTCTAACGTGCATCGGCAAGCCCTTGCATCAAAAGATCCACCTGGCTGGTGGTGAAGCACGCATTGTCCTGGAAGTGGAAGGGACTAATTTGCGCCGAAAAGTTCATGAAAAGCACTACTTTGTGAATCGACCTGTTGCCGCTGTGCAGGATCAGCTTTATCGTCGGCCCTGCGAGTTTGCTGAGTTTCACTGTATGCTGGTGCGCACCGAAATTTTTCAACAGATTGGCCTCCTGGATCAAAAGTTGCTCAGTACTCGTGAACACATCGATTTTTGCCTGAATGTTACTCAGGCAGGCGGCACGATTTATTGTGAATCCGAATCTGTTGTCACGTACGTGCCCGATATCCTGTACCGCTGGTCTGATCTAAGTTACTTCATGTTACGCTGGAGCGACGAATGGGAACGCAAAAGCCTGAAGCACTTCCGCAAAAAGTGGAATTTGGATAAAGATAAATATTTCAAAAAGCGCTACCGTCGCTTAGGACATCGCCGTCATCAAGCATTTCTGCGTCCATTCCTACGGAAATTGACCTTTGGACAAGCCGTTCCAGTCTTTGAGAATGCAGCGATCGCCCTAGAACGCAAATTTAACGACTGGCTTGCCCACTCCCATAAAAACCGCACGGCAGCCTTACCCTCACCCTCTATGCCACTGCCTCAGACGACTTCTCCTGAAAGTAAGATTGAAGAAAAGGATATGGCGTCTACGCCTCACTAGATGGGCACTGCCCACTCTACAATCCAACATCCAAAATCAAGAACTCGGACGATTCACTCCATTACTATTCATTTCACAAATCACTATGCCCCGTTCTAAATCTTTGAAATTAACTCTTCCTGGCATCGGGCGCATTCTGAAACAGTTTATGCCCCAAATCGCTAAAGAAAAGCGTCTTCTGTGGCTGTCTTTTTTGGCCTTGTTACTCGAAACTGCCATGCGGTTGCTTGAACCTTGGCCGCTCAAATTCATGTTTGATCGAGTGATTTTACCTGGATTTGATGTACACGGCCTTGGGGTAGAAGCGTTAGAGGGGTGGAGCCCAATGGCATTGTTAACACTATTGGCCCTGTCTCTCGTGGCGATTTCAGGACTCCGAGGAGCTGCAGCCTATGGTAGTACCGTGGGCATGGCGATCGCCGCAACGCGCATCATGGCAGACATTCGGGCACACCTCTACAGTCATATTCAAAAGCTCTCACTCTCATTTCACAGCAGAGCTAAAAGTGGTGACTTGATTACTCGCGTAACCTATGACATTGAGCGCCTGCGAGAGGTCACAGTCGTGGCAGCTCTACCGTTGCTGACTAACCTGCTGACGCTTGTGGGCATGATGGTAATCATGTTTTTCCTCAATTTGGAATTAGCGCTGATTGCCGTCATGGTGTTGCCCATGTTTGCGCTCTCGACGCTAAAGATGTCAACCAAGATTCAGTCGGTGGCACGCCGACAGCGGAAGCGCGAAGGGGCGATGGCTGCTTCAGCCGCAGAGGCGATCGCCGCGATCAAAGTCGTGCAAGCATTGGGACTACAAGAACAGCTGGAGAGTAGCTTTGCAACCCATAATCAGAAGAGTCTTCGAGAAAGTGCTGAAGCTCAGAAACTGCGTGCAGGGCAAGAGAGATTGGTCGAGGTGCTGGTGGCAGTCGCGACGGCATTAGTGCTGTGGCGTGGAGTTCAGCTTACTCTAGAGGGACGGGTTACACCGGGCGATTTGTTAGTATTTATCACTTATCTGAAGGTCGCGTTCAAGCCCATGCGCCAACTCGCCAAGTACACGGGGCAAATTGCTAAAGCAACTGCATCTGGAGAGCGCATTATCGACATTCTCAATACCGTTCCCGATGTCCGCGACCTCCGGGGAGCCACGTCTGCTCCTCCTTTTCGCGGCAGTGTCCAGTTTGACCAGGTATCTTTCGGATATAGCCAAGAAACAGGTGTCCTGAAGCAAATCAACTTTGAAATCGAGCCTGGGCAGCGCATTGCTCTGGTGGGGCCATCGGGAGGGGGCAAATCGACACTCATTAGCTTACTCATGCGATTTTATGACCCCACTGAAGGTCGCATTTGCATCGACGGACATGACGTGAGGGAGTATACCCTTGACTCCCTCAGAAATCAGATCAGCATCGTGCTGCAAGAAAGCGTTTTGTTTGCAACCTCTGTCCGTGAAAACATTGCGTACGGTCTCGTGGGGGCAAAAGACTCAGCGATTGAAGCGGCGGCTCGTCAGGCGAATGCTCACGATTTCATCATGGCACTCCCAAGTGGATACGATACCGTCTTGGGTGAACGGGGTGCAACGTTGTCGGGAGGGCAGCGCCAGCGGATTGCGATCGCCCGTGCAGCCATTCGCAATGCGCCGATTATTGTTCTCGATGAGCCGACAACAGGTCTCGACAATGAGAGCGATCGCCTGGTCACGGATGCCCTTAATCAGCTGACCGAAGGCAAAACGACGATTCTTATTTCCCATGACCTACGCTCTGCTGAAACTGCCGACAAAGTTTTCTATCTGGAGCAAGGTTCAATCTTAGAGCAGGGTAGCCATGAGGCACTCATGGGGCTCAACCAAAGATATGCTCGACTTTATTCATTACAAACGACTCATCAATCTTCTTCAACAGCAGTTGACGCTGCCGATTCTTCGTTCTATGCATATATCTCTTGATCTTTCTCCTAACATCACACAAATTATTCTGGTTCGTCACGGACGCAGCACCTATAACGATCAGCAACGCTATCAGGGCACCAGTGATGCTGCCGTACTCAATGAGACAGGCTGGCTTCAAGCACAGTTGATTAGCGAATGTCTCCCACTGAAGTCCATTGACGCAGTTTATGCGAGTCCCCTCAAAAGAGTACAGCAGACTGTAGAGGGAATGTTTTCGAGGATTCACCGTGCATCCTCAACAACAGAACCGTCTTCCGTGGCGTTGAATGGGGATTCCCCAACTAGAGCGATTGGAGTAGAGACAGCGACTCTCCCGACCCCGTTGGGTGCTTCATTCCACACCAGTCTACTCTTACAAGAAATCAACTTACCTGACTGGCACGGGTTGACCTACGCTGAGGTAAAACAGCGTTATCCCCGTGACTATGAGTGCTGGAAACATTGGCCCCATAATTTTCAGCAAGGCAACACCTATCCCGTGCAGGATCTCTACTCGCGAGCACAGATGTTTTGGAAAGCGATGTTGCCCAACCATGCAGGACAAACCGTCTTAATCGTCGCTCATGGTGGCAGTAACCATGCTCTTATCAGCACAGCGCTAGGCTTACCTCCATGCACCCATCACTGTCTCCAGCAATCAAATGGAGGCATCAGTCTCTTGGAATACGACCACTTGTGGCAGCAGTTCCAACTCCAAACCCTGAATGCAACACAGCATTTAAGCGAAGCACTGCCTAAGCTTAAAGAGAGTAAGCAAGGCGTCAGATTGTTGCTGATTCCAGTGGTCGAGGATGCCAAACGTTCCGACGATAGTGAAGCTCTACCCACTGCATACAGACCGCTCAGCGACGCTCTCCTGTCGTCTTTAGATCTTGACTACTGCGTCATTCAGGACAGTGTATCTGCTCAGTCCGCTGCAAAAGTTCTGCTTCAAAATCATTCTGATTTACTGCAAACTCGGATGCCGCCTGAACATTTGTTGATGGCCTGTCAGATGACACTGACCCAACAT
>JAYKJC010000640.1:0-4645 GCA_035285885.1 Leptolyngbyaceae cyanobacterium
AAGCGCGGCTCCAGTCCGCCATTGACCAGGCTCAGCAAGAGCGAACGCCTCGCTATCGACAACGAGCAACGTCCATTGGCATTGCCCTGCTTGCGAGTGTCATTTTTCTCCATCTCCTGGTGCAGTGGCTCAGACGCCGAGTCAATCGATATCTAAATCAGAAGAGTCACTCAAAAACGCCGAAGTGGGTTTCTCACTGGGCCACGAAGACGATTCTGCAACCGTTTCTGTTTTGCCTCCAAATTGGAGTGTGGATTGGCGCACTCGTCTACTTCTCAGACTTACTCCCCGTCACCCGATTTTGGCGCTATCGTACCGTTGGATTTTTGTCAGAAACCCTGACGAATCCGATTTTTGAGCTGGGCGATCGCAGCTACTCTACCCTCGAATTTTTGAAGGTGATGGTGCTGGTGATTGGATTGTGGATTGGAGTAAGAACTCTGACGGCCATTTTGCGATCGCGCCTTCTGCGGGCGATGGGTGCCGATCCTGAAATTCAAGATGCGATCGCCCTGCTCATCCAAGTCTTACTCATCGGCATTGGCCTTATCCTTATTCTGCAAGGACTGGGCTTTGACGTGAGTTCCCTGGCCATTGTCGCCAGCGTGCTTGGGGTGGGCATTGGCTTTGGTCTGCAAAACATCGCCAACAACTTCATCAGCGGGTTAGTGATTCTATTTGAACGCCCGATTCGAGTGGGGGATTTCATCAATGTGGGCGACCTGGCAGGAACGGTCGAGCGCATCGGCGCTCGCAGCACGGAAATTCGCACCCTGGACTACGTCACCATCATCGTGCCAAATTCTGAATTTATTCAAACGAAGGTCATTAACTGGAGCCACGGACATCCGGTGTCACGGCTGCATGTGCCGTTTGGGGTAGCGTACTCATCGGGCATTCGCCACGTGAGAAGTGCGGTGCTAGAAGCGGTGAAAGTGCATCCCGAAATTTTGCGCTATCCTCAGCCGCAGATCTGGTTTCAGGGTTTTGGCGACAGTTCCCTCGACTTTGATCTGCTGGTCTGGATTCGAGAGCCTCCCCACAAAGACCGCATTCGCAGCGACTTATATTACCTGATTGAGGCGAACTTCCGTCGCAATGGCATTGAGATTCCCTTTCCCCAGCGAGACTTGCATGTGCGATCGCCCCAGATCGATGACCTTGTGGGTGTTTGGCCATCGAACCGAGGCGCTTCGACGCTCCCCATTGCCATGCCTGAGCAGAGCCTAGAGAACGACCAGCTAGACCGCGACACGGTGCTGCGTTCTCAAGCGGTTGAGTCTTATCCTGCGTCCGAGACCGCAACAAATCCTGACTTTCTCCTTTCTGAACTCTTCGAGTGCTCGCTTCTGATTCGCCAGAAAGGTGACCTGATGGATAGCGAAATCGACGCGTTGGTCAGACAAATGCGAGGCTCCGAAGGCGTTGAAATCAAAGACCGACGCTATCGATTGCGCATGTTTTCAAAGTGCTTCGTAGGCAGTGAAGCGGTCCACTGGCTGATGCAGTACCAAAAAGCAACCCGCGAAGAAGCCCTGCGCATTGGTCAACTGCTTGTAGAGAAGGGCATTTTTCATCATGTGACGGATGATCATACCTTTGAAGACGAATACTTATTTTATCGATTCTATGAGGATGAGACGGTTGGATAAGTATTACAGCGTTCGAAGCCGATTCGTTAACAGTTGATAGAATCCTTCGGCATCAGCGGTTTGGATGACAGTTGCATTGGGTGATTTTCCCGTCGCGTCCCACACATCGATAATTGTCTGCCCGATGCTGTGGGGGCTAGCGGTTTCAACGGCAACATGACAGGGCTTGCCGCGATATAGCTTGGGTTGAAGTAAGTAAGCAATGACGTTCGGATCGTGGAGGGGAGCACCGGGCATTCCGTAGCGATCGCAATCCAACTGCCCATAAAACGATAGAAGGTCAGCCGCCGCTTGCCCGACAGGAGAGGCGATCGCCCGAATGTTCTCCAACCGTTCTGGAGTCGTCAGCACCTGATGGGTCACGTCTAAGCTCAAGAGGGTGATGGGAATGCCGCTACGGAACACCACATCCGCCGCGTGAGGATCAGCATAGAGGTTGAATTCTGCGGCTGGCGTGATGTTGCCAAGGGTAATCGCTCCGCCCATCATGACGATGGACTGGATGTTGCGGGCAATGTGGGGGGCTTGAATGAGGGCGATCGCCACATTCGTCAATGGCCCAAGGGTGGCTAAGGTAATCGGTTCTGTCGCCTGATCGAGGGTTTGAATGAGGAACGAGACTGCATGGTCGGGCTGGAGGGGCATCGTGGGATCGGGGAGGGTGGTACCGTCTAACCCCGTCTTGCCGTGAATCTCTTCGGCGGTTTGGAGGGCTTGCAGAATGGGGCGAGGACACCCTGCAAAGACCGGAATATCGGTTTGTTTAGCCAGTTCACACATTTTTCGAGCGTTCAGTTGGGTCAGTGCCAGGGGCACATTGCCCGCAACGGTGGTGATGCCAAGAATCTGAAGTTCTGGAGAGGCAAACGCCAGGAGGAGGGCGATCGCATCATCCACTCCCGGATCGCAGTCAATAATAATCGGCGTTTGCGGCATCGTCTCTTCATCCTTACTTCAGTGAAGTATCTATTAAGCTGTTTCTGGTTCCCTGACTCTGGCAGGGAGCCGTTACGGGAAGCTGTTTCTGGTTCCCTGACTCTGGCAGGGAGCCGTTGCGGGAGCCTCTGGCTCGAATTTGAACGGGAGCCAGAGGCTCTCGCGGGCATTCCCAATATTTTACGGATTATCCTTGGGCCAACTTTCTTCGATGCGTTCCAACACGGTCTCGGTATCGGTGCCCCCAACATAGTCCACAATGCCCGTCCAAAAGGTGCCTGTGCCGACCGCTCCGGGCATCAGATCCGACCCGTCAAAGCGAATCGTCTCTGCATTCGCCAGTAGTTCGGCCTGGGTGCGCATAAACGGGTCAGCGTAGGCGTCGAGCGACACCTGCTGATGGGGAGAAATATAGTTTTCCTGGCTGACCCAAATTTCGTGGGGTTCGGGCGTTAGCAAATACTCCACCACGGCCCGTACCTCTTCCCGGTCGTTGAGCATGGCAAAGGCCGTTCCCGCCACGAGGAGCGGAGTCCCAAATTCTGGGTCAATGGGCGGCAAGAGAAACACGTCCACATCCTCTCCAACGACCACATCGTCAGGGAAGAATGTGGCGATGAAGTTGGTCTGCCGATGGAGATAGCAGCCCGGAGGGTCGGTGAACAGTGGCAGTGGCGCATCGCCAAAGGGGGTGCTGATAATGCCGACGGAACCGCCATACACATAGTCGGGGTTGAGGGCGATCGCCCCAAACTGTTGAAACGCTTCGACAATCTCTGGTGAGGTAAACGGAATCTCGTGCTGCACCCACTGGTCATATACGTCAGGCCCGCTCGTCCGCAGCAGAATGTCCTCAATCCAGTCGGTACCCACCCATCCGGTGGCAGCCCCACTCTCGATGCCGATGCACCAGGGGGGTGTTCCGTCTGCGGCCATCTGATCCGATAGCGCAAGCATCTCCTCCCACGTGGCGGGAATGTCATAGCCTTTTTCTGAAAAGACATCGGGACGATACCACACCAGACTCTTCAGATCGGCTCTTGCCCATAGGCCATAGGGCGCATTGTCCACTGTTCCCAGCTGGAGCCACTCGTCGCCATAGGCGGCAGTGAGCTGATCCTTCGACACAACAGAATCCAGGGGAATGAGGTCTCCAGACCGGGCCAGGTCGGCCATCAGTCCGGGCTGAGGAAACAGCGCCAGGTCAGGTGCATTGCCTGCCTCTACCCGAACGGGCAACAGCGTTGCAAAGGCATCGGTTCCTTCGTAAATAACTTGAATTCCGGTTGCTTCTGTAAAGGGTTGAAAGATAGCTTCGATGGTGTCCTGGCCTTCTCCAGTGATGGAGCCCAGGATGGTGACGGTGTCGGGCGGATTGTCAGAGGTGGATGGAGGAGAGGGGCGATCGCCACAACTGCCACTGAGGGTTGCTATAAAGGCGATCGCTATCCCGTTCAACAGAAGATGACATCTCAAATCTTCGTCGCAATTGGAGAAGTTTGCCAAGTCGTATTACATCATAACGATGAAGCCATTATGACCCCAAATTGTCTCAGTTATGGCGTCAGTTATGTTTGATGAACGAGGCGTTTGTCTCCACATTATTCTGGGAAACCTGGCTATTAATACTCGCTTGTCGGATGTTTTAACGTTTTCACAATCGGGTATGGAGTAGGTGGATCGACCATCAACCGAAGCTTATCGGGCGTGACTTGCCCGACCTCAGCAACACAGTTTCTACGTTCAAATTCTAAGTTCAAAAAATATTGCAAGGAAATCTAGTACACACTGACTATGAGCACCACACTTTTCAAGCAAATCAGTACCATTGACGACCGATACCTGGCTGAGTCTGAACTGTCTTCTATTCAGAGTTTTGCCAGCAATTATGGCACGCGAATCAACGCATACCGCTACTTACAAGCTCAGAATGAGACGCTGATCCTAAAAACCCTAAGAAACTTGACGCCGCTTCATCGAAAAGCGATTCAGCAGCACAGTGACGTGTGTAAACGAGACATGAGCTACGTTCTTAGATATCTTGCCCTATCCATTCT
>JAYKJC010000641.1:0-6105 GCA_035285885.1 Leptolyngbyaceae cyanobacterium
GACCCTAAGGTTGGAATGAAGTTGAGAACAAAGGCTAGCACTCCCCAGACGACCGCCAAATCGACACCCAATATTAGACACCAGGCAGTTGTGAGTCCTCCTGTTAATAAGCTGGTAAAGGCGACCACCAGAAAATAGCGGCGCAGCTTTTGACCCATACTTGATACCGCATGAATCAGATGGTCTCCCACATCACGGGGAAATGCCTGTTGAGTGCGATCACGATAGTCTCCCACTTCTAACAGCAACAGAGCAAGAAAGGAAGCAATCAAAACTAATAAACTTACTCCTGTGAGTAGCGATCGCACTCCTCCTATCGCTTGCTGAGCCAATTGAGAAAGAGCCTGACGACCTTGTGCCCCTTCTCCAGTCGGCAAGCCATGATTTGCCAACCATGTTTGAGCGGTTTGAATGAACTGTTGAGCCCGATCCATGTACTGAGGCACTTTCGGCTCAATCAGCTCCAGACTCAGTTCAACTGCCCCAGCAAAAATCCCCAGGATGCCTGCCAGTAACAGTAGCACAACGATAAGACTGACGCTTTTAGGCAAGCGACGTTGTAGCCAATTTTGCAAGGGATTCACCAATACCGCAATAAAAAAAGCAAAGGCCAATGGCATGGTGACAGGCCGCGTTATTTTCAGCGCATAAACGCACAACAGGACGGTAATAATAATCAGCAGAACTGGAATAAGTCCGCTTCTAGCTGTCTTCAGGGTATTTTTGTCGAGTTGCATAGGCATGAAAGTAAAGAATTGGGCGATCGCCCCTTATGACGAGGATTACTGGCGATGCGCATTGTAGATTCCCCAGTCTGACATGCCATATTTCCCAAGAGTTGACGCCCCCTTCAAGACCTCTTGGTTCTGTCCTTTCAAGGTTACCAGATACGCCCCTTCAGCCAAGCGCCGACTGTATAAATTTGCAGTTTCTTTGGCCAGTCCTAACTGCTCCAGCATGTCTACAAAATTAGATAGCTTACCCTCGCGAAGAGATGCCATTAATGAATCCGCATCGGGTCCCATCACAAGAGTGGAGCCAATGTGAGGCAAGTCAAGATGATTGACACCCGACATTACATTTGCTGCCCCCGTGAGTGGATGACTGGCATGGGTTCGAAGTTCTGAAGGCAGCATTGAACCACTCTCGCGCACCAAGATAGAGAGGGTGTGCAGAGGAAACCCCGTTTGCTTCAGTTGAGATAGGGCTTCTTCCATGCGGCTTTGACTTTGGAAAACACCGATCGCCCGCTGCTCAGTACTGCGATCCGTATCGGCAGAAGCACCATTAGAATCGATACGAACACCCTCGCTGGTCGCAAGGGAAGTATCAGTAGAGTAATGTTCACGATGATGATCTATCGTGTCGGGATTATCGTATTTATCAACGGTGTTCACCGATGCATTGACTGGATTAGAGGCATGAGGCAAGCTTGCTATCTGGGAAGAATGGTCGCGATGTAGGGTCTGAGAAGTGGAAGGGCCGGGCTCGTCCACTCCACTACGGTGGACGTTGCTCGATTCAACGTAACTCGATTTACTGTAAACAGACTCACTGTGAACGGGATGAATGTAGCGAACATTATCCTTATTTTCACTCAGATCACGAGTCCCCTCTCGTCGGGACTGGTGATTGTTGTCGGGGATGTCATAAACACCCCAATCTTCAATTCCAGAAGACTTTAGCGTCCGCTCTGCGCGGGCAATTTCTGTCTCACTGTCCTTCAACATCACAAGGTAATTTCCATCTGCGACACGATCGCGATAGCGTTTTGCCCGATGCTCCGGTATTCCCAGGCCAATCAGCGCACCCAGGAGGCCGCCAACCGCAACCCCTGCTGCGCCTCCGATCAATGTCGTCAGTAAGACAGCAGCTTCTCCCGCTAAGAGCGCAGGTCCGACGCCTGGAATTGTAATGCTTCCTAACCCGACAAGTAATCCTGTCGCACCACCCAGAAGCCCCCCTGCAAAGGCACCAACCGTACCCCCCGTATCAGCTTGATTACTGACTTCTCCTTTCACTTCAATGCCGGAAATGTCGCCTTCCCGCTGGGGATCTCTTGCGATGATCGTCACGTGGCTCATGGAAAAACCAGAGTCACTCAGAGCCTGTAGAGCTGACGCTGTTTTTAGACGATCTGGGAAAACACCAATGGCTCGTCGATGTAATGATGCCATTTTTAATGTTCCTCCTGTGTTACTAGGCAACTGGATATATCTGGAGTTATATCAACCTGAGAGTACAGTTCTTATCGCTCCTTAGAGAGAATGTTCGCTACAAAAAAGTAAGAGATAAGTCTGAGCATTGCGAACCATTGAGAATCTGGTTATTAGGGTCTGTTTTAAAAATTGTTTTTTCGTGCGCTTTGCGCACGAAAAAACAACCCTTTCAGCTAGTTTTAAAACACGCTCTAATAAGATTAAGGACTCGTTCTAGCTTTAGAGAGTGTTTGGAAAGTAATTGATTGAATGTCATGCTGTTGGCGAAGCCGCGCTATCGGCGCTACGGAGCAATAGTGAAGTGAAGCATCTCGGCGTAAAGGCTCAAAGCCTGGATTCCTCGTTGCGCTTCGCTCCACTTGGAATGACAAATGCGACCTTTAAAGCACCCTCTTAGGTCTGCGGCTGTCCTTCGAAAGGGTTATGCCTTATGCCAGATGCATAAATCTATAAAAATCGCTCTGATAGAGATTATGAAATATGACTCTAACAGCTCTCAGTCTCGTCTAAGTCGCTTGTTTGCACAGAATCAAAATTGTGCAGAATCAAAATTGCGCAGACTCTGAACAGAGTCGTCCATTTCATTACGATCATGTCATCTAGATCATGTCACCCGGATAGTGCCGTTCGATAGAAATGTTCAGATAGAAATGTTCAGATAGAAATGTTCAGCAAGATGCTCAGAGAAACGCTTAGAGAGATGCTTGAGAAATGCTTTAGGCAGAAATGCTCAAGTAAGAATTGATACGTAAAAAAATATCCGCAAAGAATATCCGCAGAATATTTGCAGAGAACTGCACGTAGCAACTTAGACTTCGTAGAAACGCAAGGTAATCGCAATGATTGATTTCTTTCACAAACTTCAGATAAGCAGCGTGGATATCGCTCAACTTGCCCAACTGTCGGGGCCGGGAGTAGATACCCCTGAAGAAGCTGCTCTAATTTTCTCTGGCCCTCAGTTTTTCATCTCGCTCCTGTCTGGGCTAATCCTGGCCTTCGGGTTTCACCTGTTGTTAACGAACTTATCAGTTGCGACAGGCATTTCCTATCTGGGTCACTCTTCGAGCAGTTCCAGCTCAAGCTCCAGTTCGAGGGGAAGCAAGTATAGCAAGATTGGAACCGCTTTTGGTCTCTGGACGCTCATTACGGTGAGTTTGGCGCTGTTCTTCGCCTGCTTGCTGGCGGTTAAGCTTAGCCTGTATGACAATGTGCTCTTGGGTGCGATTACAGGATTAGTCATTTGGGGGCTGTATTTTTGCCTACTATTTTGGTTTAGCTCAACGACCGTGGGCTCACTGATTGGCTCAGTGGTGAAAACAGCGACCTCTAGTTTTCAGTCGCTCCTGAGTGCAGCGATGGGTGCCGTTGGTGCCAGAGCTGCTAGTCACCAAGTTGTCGAGACAGCAGAAGCAACCGCTGCTGCCGTTCGTAGAGAAATTACTGCCAATTGGGATGGTGAGGACGTTAAAGAAACGCTACGAGATTATTTGATGACGCTGCGATCGCCCTCTCTGGACGCAGAAGGACTAGAAAGCGAGTTTGACCGATTGATTCACGAGTCAGATATCACCACGATTGCCGATCGGGACACCCTCAGTCAGCTCGACCGATCTCAGTTTGAAGCTCTGGTTCAGCGGCGAACGGATTTGTCTCGCCAGGAGACTCAGCAGCTGGCGGATCGTCTGTATCGAACCTGGACGAAGGCTCTTGGTCGTACGCCTGACCGTGATCCCATGAGGGAACTGGTTGACTATCTGAAGACAGCTCATCCCGAAGAACTTGTTTCAGAAAAGGTGGGCGATCGCCTCGATCAATTGCTGACAGAATTTCGTCATCAACGCCACCAGAAACGATCCAGTCAGCAGACCGGAGTTCTTTCTCAAGGGCTAAATACGCTGTTGGGCGTCGCCATGGGGCGGGTTGACTTATCTGATTTAGACGTAGAGAAGATCTCCAAGCGCCTGAAGCAGGTTCAAAAGCAATTAGGCACTCAGGTGGATGCGCTGAAGCCCAGCTCTGACGAGGGATACAACGTGGTCAAAGCAGATGTTGAAAACTATTTACTCAATGCCTACCCCTGGCAGCTCCAGCCCCAGCGGATGAAGCGTGAGTTTTGGGATGTGATTTACGATCCCGAAGCCGATCCAGGGATTCTGAGACAGAACTTGATGCCGTTGAACCGATCCTACTTTGCGGATCTTCTGGCTTCGCGAGGGCTATTGACCCAGGCAGAAATTTCGCGCGTTTCTGAACAACTGGATGAAGTGACCCGTCGAGTCCGTTCTGAAGTAGAGGAACGCTATCGGATTGAAGCCGCGAAAGCATTACAGTCACAATTGTATACGTTCCTGCGGCAGACGCCACGGGATGAACTGCAATCTGATTTCGGGATGCAGGCGTTTCGGAGTCTGATTGACGATCCCCAAGCTCGCCCAGAGGAATTGCGCGATCGCTTTTCTCCCTTCAACTATCAGACCTTTGTGCAAACGTTGCTGACTCGGGGTGACCTGAGTGAGGCAGAAGCGCAATCCATTGCCAGCCGTTTAGAGAACGAAATGAACACCGTTCAGGCCGATGCTCAAGGCGTTCAAGCCTCGGCTCAGGCACGGATTGATAATCAGTGGCAGTCATTGCAGCACTACCTCCGCAATACAAATAAGGAAGAACTTGATCCACAATCGATTAAGGCCGATGTGAGAGCGTTGTTGCGAGAACCGGATGTGGGGATTCAGCGTGTGCGGCAGCGTCTAGCCATGTTTGACCGCGATACCCTGGTACAACTGTTGAGTCAGCGTCAGGATATTTCGGAAGCGGAAGCTCAGCGCATCGTGGATAATGTGGAATCGTCCTGGCACCAAGTCGTGAATATGCCAGCGGCCCTCACGTCTCAGGCCAAGGCCAAGTATGATGAGGCCACTAGTGCATTGAAGTCTTATCTCCTCAAGACAGAAAAACCTGAGCTGAATCCTAAAGGCATTCGGCGGGATCTGGAACTGTTGCTGAATCATCCCAAAGTTGGACTCCAGGCCATGCGTCATCGATTGTCTGAAGTCGATCGCGACACCTTGGTGCAGCTCCTGAGCCAGCGTGATGATTTGACGGAAGCAGAAGCCAATCAAATTATCGATGATATTTTGGGCACTCTCCGAGAGGTACTCAATCTACCTCGACGGTTGGCTCGCCGGGTACAGTCAGAGGTGATGTCGTTTGAGTCGGCTCTGGAAGATTACCTGCGCAATACCGATCGAGCAGAGTTAAATCCAGATGGCATTAAGCGCGATCTGCAATTGTTACTTGATGACCCCAGACTGGGGAGCGATCGCCTCCAAACTCGGCTATCGAAGATTGATCGCGAGACCGTTGTGGCTCTGCTCGCCCAGCGACAGGATATGTCACGGGAAGATGCTGAAGCCGCAGTTGACCAGGTACTTCAGGTGCGCGATCAAGTTGTTGCTCAAATCCGACAGGTACAAGAGCAGATTAAGTCAGTCGTGCGAAGCATTCTGTCCAAGGTTCAATCGTATCTGGATTCTCTTGACCGACCGGAGTTGGACTACTACGGCATCAAGCGAGACTTGCAGAAGCTAATGGACAACCCGCAAGCAGGCTTTGAAGCGTTGCGAGTGCGGCTCGGACAGGTTGACCGCGACACCCTGATCGCGATTCTGAGTTCCCATGATGCGATTTCAGAGGCCGATGCAAACCGATTGGTTGGGCAAGTTGAAGGCGTGCGCGATGCCACCTTGAATAAGGCAAAGCAATTGGAGCAAGCAGTCGAACATCGCCTGGCTGAACTCAAGCATGAAGCCGAACAGCAAGTAGAAGAAACGCGTAAGGTTGCTGCATCTGCGGCCTGGTGGATCTTCGGTACGGCAACGATTTCGGC
>JAYKJC010000642.1:0-19782 GCA_035285885.1 Leptolyngbyaceae cyanobacterium
CCCCTGGGTCAATCCGGCAACCAGAACGAGACTGAAGCTAATGGATGCCAATACTGGAGATGCCTGCATTTTTGCTGTCCTGAAAAAATCTATCGACTATAAAGTTCCTTACAATTCTCTGGCAGTAACAATATGCGTTAAATTTGCTACTAAAGTACTAGTTCATTTACTCAGGACATTAGATCAATGTCTAAGATGGGCGATCGACTCATTGTATGTATTTGAAATAACGCTTGCTTAGTTCGACTTTATAAACTTACCTAGAAAATCATATAGCTTTTGCACTGCCAGCTATGATGATTTCCCACATTATTTCTGTGTCAAAACTATGAGTTGTTCCTGTACCTTTTCTAATAGTCCTTATGGAACTAACACGCACGCTGCATAACTTTTGATGTTAAATTCTTTCTTGCATTTTTCAATTCTTTTTTATCTCTTTTTGCATCATGACTGAAGGAAGGATACTTGGTAAAAGAACAGCAATCACTTCATGTAGTCTTCAACTACTACATCTGTTTCCTCAATTAACTTTTGTAAAATTCAATTGAAATTAAATAACTAAAATGCTCCAAAGCTTTTTGAATAAAGCTTTTGAGGAAAGAGAAAAGATAGATAAACGTATTTATTTAAAGTCATTCCTGTTGACACTAAAGTGGTTTTACTGATGTGAAGTACTCATGCTCGTTAAGCTACTGCTTCTAAAGGGATCGACGTTAATTGTGTGGTTCCCCAACGTTTGCTAAATGGTGAATTGAATGGATAGGAGTTCCTACTATTTCGTGTTTATACGGATATCAGCCTGACACTTGTCTTCTTTTTTGAGGGGATCTTAGAATTTTCCGTATTTCTTCTTCTGTAGTTGTACGAGGCTAAAGATTGATCTGCGAAATTAGACTGGGAATTCCAATGAGACCGAAAAAAGCTACGAGAGAAAGTAGTTGATGCCAGAGGAACTCATTTATGCTGTCGGTGGATTCAAGTAAGCTGTCGGTATATTCAAGTAAGTATTTAGTGGTTTCAAGCTCTTCGTTCAATTATTATTTGCTGGTAACACAACGGTGTTCATCCTTGAAAAGCTTTGTGTTGTATACATTTTTGGTATATCAATTATCGAATTGAATTTGTATCGACTGTATCAACAGTGGGGTGCATAACCCGATAATCTTCTGCGTAAATCCCCAGAGAACAGATGATGTTCGACAGGGAGTTTTGGGAAGTGCAGGATGCAGTTTGCATGTTTCTGTAAACTTTCTTAACCTCGTTTTAATTTTGGGCGATCGCCCGTTTAATACAAATCATCTATAAGTTCAATTCAATGGATCAAGGGGAAAGTATAAGATGACCTCCAGTGAAGAAATTCTCCAGGCCGAAGAACAAACGGCAGTGGAGGCTGAATTAGGCACAGAGTCTGATCTGATTTATGGGTTAGACGATCGCCCTCCCGTTCCGAGCGCTATATTTGCGGCGCTTCAGCATGTATTCGCCTCATTCGTCGGCATCATCACTCCGTCATTCGTTGTTGCGAATGCGTTAGGGTTGGAACCTGCGGACACGGGCTTTCTAATCAGCATGTCATTGTTCGTTTCCGGCATCGCAACGTTTATTCAAGCGAAGCGCATAGGCCCAGTCGGGTCAGGACTTCTCAGTATTCAGGGAACCAGCTTTGCGTTCATCGGCCCTATCATTGCCGCAGGCTTAGGGGTGACGAACGCTGGCGGAACACCCGGTGAAGCACTCGGACTCATCTTTGGCTTGTGCCTGGTGGGCTCTTTTATTGAGATGGTGTTTAGCCGTTTCATTCATCTAGCTAAGAAGGTCATTACTCCGCTGGTGACGGGAACCGTTGTGACGCTGATTGGTTTGACGCTGATTAATGTGGGCATCACCAGCATGGGCGGAGGATTTGCGGCCAAAGGAGATGGCACATTCGGGAGCCCCCAGAATCTGGGACTGGCGTTTCTCGTCTTGGCGATTATTGTCATTCTCAACAGCGCCAGCAGCAACATTTTAAGAATGTCGTCTATCGTCATCGGTCTGGTTGTGGGTTACATCGTCGCTATTCCCATGGGCATGGTGAACTTCAGCAACTTAGGAAATGTTGCGCTGTTTACGGCTCCGATTCCGTTTACGTATGGCTTCGGCTTTAGCTTTGCAGCGTTTATCCCGTTTGCCTTCCTCTATTTGATTACGACGATTGAGACGACAGGCGATCTGACGGCAACATCATTAATCACCAACCAACCCATTGAGGGCAAAACCTACATCGAGCGCATTAAAGGCGGTGTTTTAGGGGATGGCGTAAATTCGTTTCTTGCTGCTTGTTTCAATACTTTTCCCAATACGACTTTTAGCCAAAACAACGGGGTTATTCAGCTCACAGGAATTGGCAGTCGCTATGTGGGATTCTTCATTGCAGGATTGTTTGTGCTGCTGGGGCTGTTCCCGATTGTGGGTGCAGTCGTGCAAACGCTTCCTCAGCCTGTGTTGGGGGGAGCAACCATTCTAATGTTTGGAACGGTGGCTTCTGCTGGAATTAAAATTTTGTCGTGCGTTAACTTTACTCGACGAGCCGCACTGATTCTGTCGGTCTCTTTGGGGCTGGGCCTCGGGGTTACGTTTGCTCCTGATATTCTGGATCAAATGCCCCCGTTGGTGAAGAGTATCTTTTCGTCTGGTATCTCGACCGGGGGGCTTTCGGCGCTGGTGTTGAATAGCATTATTCCTGGGAGACGAGAATAGAGCGATCTGATTCGCATCTCTTATTCTGTTATATCTTGTCCGTAACGGTTGGATAGAGTGTAGGGTGGGTTGATGTTACATTGGCAGAGTCCTGCCGAAGCCAGTAAACCCACCATTACCTCTATTTTGTTGGGCTATACTAGCGCTCTGGCGTCGTCATGCCCGAAGGGCTTTATCCAACTTACTATCTCACCCTGACAGACCTCGTGACGACAACACATATAGCTTTATGCTTTTTCGTTAGGACATTCTCAAACCTTAACCTGTAGGGCTATCAGGCAGGTACAGCTACTTGAATGCAGCTACTTTAGAGAACATTTTCTGTAGACCTATGTATAACCTAAAAGTCATCATCATCGGTGCGGGCATCGGCGGACTGACTACGGCGATCGCCATGAAAAAAGCGGGGTATGACGTTGAAATCTACGACCGTGTGCGTGAGCTGCGTCCGGCTGGGGCGGGTATTTCACTCTGGTCAAATGGCGTAAAAATCATGAATTACCTGGGGCTGGGTGAAGACATCGCGGCCATTGGGGGTCGGATGGATCGCATGGAGTATCGCAGCGATACGGATGAGTTGCTGAGCCATATTGATTTGCGTCCGCTGATTGCTCAAGTTGGTCAGCGACCTTATCCCGTCTCACGTACTGACTTGCAGAATATGTTACTCCACGCGGTTGGAGAAGATAAAGTACAACTTCAGATGAAGTGCGTTGCGGTCGAAGAGGATGAGCACAGCGCAACCGCTATCTTTGAGAATGGACATCGGGCGACGGGCGATGTGGTCGTCGGAGCCGATGGCATCCATTCGGTGACGCGAAAATACGTCCTCGGTCGCGAAACAACGGCTCGCTATGCCGATTATGTGAACTGGAACGGTATTGTGGATGCGCAGCATGGGTTATCTGACCCGGATAATTGGGTGATTTATGTCGGGCAGGGACGACGTGCTTCAATGATGCCGATTGGGGGCGATCGCTTCTATTTCTTCTTTGGTTCTCCTATGGAAAAGGGCACAACCGTTGCCCCAGAAGACCGTCAGAAAGAACTTGCCACCATTTTCGCAGGTTGGCCAGCCGTTGTTCAGAATTTGATTCAAGCCCTGAATCCTCTGGAAACAAACCGACTGGAAATTAGCGATCTCGACCCGCTAGAGGCATTGGCACGGGGGCGGATTGCTCTGCTGGGAGATGCGGGCCACGCCACAACGCCAACGCTGGGACAAGGAGGCTGTCAGGCCATGGAGGATGCTGAATCGATGGCTCGATGTTTGTTAACCACCAACATCAGTGTGCCTGATGCGCTAAAGCGCTATGAAGCTGAGCGAAAAGAACGGACTTCTAGCCTGGTTCTGAAGGCTCGGAAGCGGACAGATACGATTTATGGCAAAGATCCAGAGGTCACGAAGCAGTGGTACGATGAGCTGCGCCAGGAAAATCCAGAAGATGTCACGAGTGCTCTCGCAAAGGTGATTTTGAGTGGCCCCATGCGGTAGGAGGGGCAAATGGCATTTGCCCTTACTGTATTTTTTTGATTAGCCAATTCTAATTGATTAGCCAGTTCTAAATCGTAAGGTGGGCAGTGCCCACCCTACATGCATCAGCACTAGCAACGACAGGTAAGAGTATAGGGAAATGGCGGGAAAACTTACAACTCACGTTTTAGATACGGCGAATGGATGTCCTGCCGCAGGAATGGCGATCGCCCTCTGGTCAGTTCAGCCAGATACAGGAGAAAAGACGCTACTGAAAGAAACTCAGACCAACGCAGACGGACGAACGGATGAGCCTTTGTTAGTCGATAAGACATGTGTGGTTGGCGTGTACGAACTTATCTTTGATGTGGGGACGTATTTTTCTGGCAAGGATGCCTCCCTCCTGAAGCCTTTGTTTCTCGACCAGGTGCCGCTCCGGTTTGGCATCTCAGATGCGTCTTCCCATTATCATGTGCCTTTGCTGGCGTCTCCCTGGTCTTACAGCACCTACCGAGGCAGCTAATCATGGTGACGCTATCAGAACTCAACCAAATGGATCAGGCTGCATTCACCGACGTGCTGGGTGCGGTTTTTGAAGAAACTCCGGCGATCGCCCATGCCGCATGGTCGCATCGTCCGTTCGTGAGTGTAGAGCAACTGCATCAGGTGATGGTCGATATCGTGCGATCGCTTCCCCCATCTGACCAGTTGGCCCTGATTCGTGCCCATCCCGATTTAGGTAGTCGGGCAAAAATGGCCGATGCCTCCGTTGAAGAGCAGGCCAGTGTGGGACTCAATCAGCTCACCCCTCAGGAATATGACGAAATTCAGTCCCTCAATCACGCCTATAAGGAACGGTTTGAGATGCCGTTCATCATTGCTGTGAAGCAGCAGACGAAGGCATCTATTTTTGATGCCTTTCGGAAACGACTGACCCACACGCCCGAGGAAGAAGTCAATCGGGCTATTGATGAAATTGCGGCGATCGCCAAATTTCGCCTGGATGGGCTGATTCAACCGACAGAATAACCAGCAGAATCACCGACAGAATAGGAGTCGTTCGGGTTTGCAGTCTCCCTATTCTGCAAAGCACTAAAAGAAACTTTTAAGACTCGATGAATTTTAGCTAAGTACGTTCATTTTATTGATTTTCCGGAATCGTCTGATGATAGCGTGAGGAATGTTTGCGGTGATTCTTTCTTTTGTGGCCTTCTTGATGCTCAGGTCTACAGTGAGTAAGAATCGTGTTGATCCCTGGATGCCATGTGATTGCGCATCTAGCGTTCGACTCCATTCGTAAACGGTCTATCAATCAGGACACCATTAGCCCATGCTTTTTATCAAGAATTTTTCTCGCTTCTTTGCATTCCCACTCGCAGTATTTCCGCTCGCATTCGTGGCGATCGCCCCGTCAATGGCGGGGGCAGTTTCTACGGCCAACGAAGTTTCTGCTTCTAATCCTAGCCCTACGTCTAATTCTATTGTTCTTAATACCCCACAGGCATCATCCGATCCGTCCTCATCCAGCCTGTTGCTGGCCCAGGCCACCACTCGCCCCAGAATCGCAGTTCTCGACTTTGACTTTACGCCTACGGTGGGCAGCTACCTCTCGGCCTTTCCTGGCTATGCAGAAGGGGTCAGCGTTGTGCTAGTCGATCGTCTTGTCAATAGCGGTAACTTCACCGTTATCGAGCGCAGCCAGATTGAGGCGGTTCTTCGAGAACAGAATCTAGGCGCATCCGGGCGGGTTGACGCCAGCACAGCCGCTCAGATTGGCCGAATTTTGGGTGTTGAGGCCGTGATTATTGGTTCCATTACTCAATTTGACTACGATGTCCAGGATCGAGGCGTTCGGGTCTTTGGCGTCGGAACTCGGCGGGAAGTGGTAGAAGCGCAAGTGCGCTTGAACGCACGGATGGTCAACACAAGCACTGCCGAAATTATTCGAACGGCTGAGGGAGTTGGCGTTTCTGAGGATTCTGCCGAATCTGTAGCGGTTGGAGGCATCTTCGGACAGGACTCCGACACGGATGATGTTCGTCGAGTCTTATCCGCTGCCACAGAAATTGCCATTGACGAAATCGTTGAAAGTTTCAATAGCAGTGTGGGAGACGTTGCGTCCCTTCCTCCTGCATTGCCAACCCAGTCTGCTGTGATTGCAGATATTGCAGGTTCTACCCTAATTCTGAATCGAGGGACAAGTCAGGGATATCGTTCTGGCATGTGCTTATCCGTTGAGCGGGTGATTCGCGAAGTGGTTGACCCCGAAACGCAAGAAGTGCTTCGCCAAGTTACGGAAACAGTTGGCGAAATTCAGCTCACTGATGTGGATTCGGGGTCGAGCGTCGGGCGACTCACCTCCGGGTCGAGTGCCACGTTGAATGTGGGAGATGTCGCAAAACCTGTCGATTGTCCGAACTAATCTGGATTTATTAGCCGGACTTGCGACTAAACCGATGGAAGGAGGGGCGATCGCCCCTCTGAATCGGTACGAATCTGGTTTGAAGAGGTATTCGCTAGAAGCTGCTGAACTTGAGCGGCAATGGTCGGGTCAGGATCGTTCGCAAGGGTAGGCAACACCTCTGCCAGTCCCCGTGGTGACGCCATCTGCAAATACATCAGGGAGGCTTCGCGCACAAAGCTAGCCTCATGCCGCAGCCCATAGAGAATTTGGTCGATGGTGACGCTCCAGTGCGATCGCCGCGCAAAATGGAAACAGCACGCCAGGGTCCAGTCCGACAGAAAAGCGCGCAGTTCTAACAGAAACCGAAGCCGTTGACTGGGCGACATGGGTTCATACCCAATCATGGGCTTTAAAAGATTGAGCTTTTCCTTATCTGAGGCGTGGGGTTCCAGCAACATCAAGACGATTTGCTTTTTCTGCAAATCAATCGTGTTATCTAGAATTTCTAACCCCCGAGCATTACTGTCATCTGAGTCAGACCCGATATTAAAGGCGGCGGCCTGAATGGCGTCCGAGGGATATAGGAACCGCATGAGTAAGAACAGCCGATCGATGGCATCATCCCGTTGATAATGCAGGGCGCGGCGCAACAGCCCTAACTCTTGTGTCACCTTTTGCGCGGGAACCAGGTCAATCAGCGCGGCATAGGTATGACCAATGAACGACAACTCCTGGTTGATGAGATTCTCAATGCCCCGTCGCCCAAGAATTTCTGCCGTTGCTTCAATACCATCTTCATCGTTGGCACTCAGCAAGGTTCTTAGTAGACTCCGGCGATCGTTCCCCCAAGACGACATCAGATGTTTAACCAGGCTGGCCAGGGCATCATCGGTACCAATGCGACTAATGGCTTTCCAAATGGCCGCACGCACCACATGAGGTCGGTGAGATTCTTCCGCCATGCGAATCAGCATCGGAACCACCTCAACCCCCAGTCGAGTCAGGGCATTGATGGCCGCTTCCCGAGTCGATGAGAAATACAACGCTCGGACAATGGCAGAATAGTAGTCTTCAAATTGGGTGGCGGCGATCGCCTCTAATGCCGCACAGCGAACCCGTAACGAGCGATCGCGCAACAGTCCAGGAATGTATAGACTCAGCGCCTGAAGATATTTGGCATCTTCGAGGGCGCGGCACCCCATCAATCGTTCTCGCTCCTGGCTATCATTGGTCAGCATGCGACGAAGCACATTCGTGGCTTCAGATTTTTCCTGAGAATTACCCTGCCGCAGCATCAACGCTGCCGCAGCTCCTCGAATTACGGCATCCACGTCGGGCTTGAGATATTGCCGCAGTTCTTCCAGATTTGAATGACTTTCCAGGAGCCACACATATCGCATGGCCAGAGCAAACACTATCGGGTCTGTCTGATGATTAAGGAGCGATCGCACATCATCCAAATACGATTCATCAGGATTGTTCAGCATCACCTCCAAAATCTGCTGCTGAATTTCAGGAACGGTTCTCTGGAGCCTTGGAGCCAATAGTTCACAAACGTTAGCGGGGGCAATTCCTGCGAGTAACTGAATACACTGCTTTTGGTCGGCAACAGTTTTAGAACTATCGATTGCTTCTACAATGGCGCGTCGAAATGCACGGCTATCGGCTTCGCTAGAGGCCAGGTTCAACTGACCCCGCTCAGCACTGAGCACCAGAAGATCCATATATCGAGACCGGAGGGCGATCGCCGCTAGCAATCCAATCGTCGCTAACACGCCAATTTCTGCCACGAACACCCAGTTCTGAGCATCCTGGGATAGTGGCCCAAATCCCTTGAGATTGCGCTGGCAAAACCAGATGGTGCCAATAATAAGAATTCCTGAGAGCCCCGTTGCAACGGGCTCAGCAATTCCTCGCACCCATTCTTGAACTTGCCCCCGTGCATATTCAGGAATGGGTTGGAATAAGACTGGAGCCGTGCCGGCAAGCACCGTATAGCGCAGCCATTCATCTACAAATCGAAGAACCACCACCCCCCAAAGCATGGAGACGAGCCCGACCATTGTAATGCTGCTGACTCCTAAAATTGCGAGAGGAAGTAACATCGTGGCGACAAAGACTCCTAACCGCTCAATCACACGACTGGCCGCAAACCACTGAGTGGCTAATTCAGCAATTCCCAACAGCGCACTCAATAGGGCTAAGAAATCCGCAATTTCTCCTCCACTGACATCAAAATTCTGTTCCAATTGACTTAAGTACTGGAAATCAATATGGAACCAGAGCGCCTGACACATGGCAAAGAAAACAATCACCAACCCAACGTAAAGCCGTAGAGGGCCTTTTAACCGTCGAGCGGCAAATGTCGGTTGCGTATCTTGAGTTTTCCGTCGCGTTGAATCGGGGAATGCCTGGCGATATCGCGAGACTAACACGAGCATCAACATGGCCCCAATCAAAAGCGCGAAAGAGGCCAGAAACACAATATTTTCAAGACCAATCCACTTCCGCAAGATGGGGAGAGAAAGCCCGCTAATGACATCTGCAATCAAGACCCCACTGCTAATAAAGGGGTAAGAACGCTTAATTTCACGAATATTGAAAATTTGGTTCGCGGTAATTGACGTATTGAGCTCATTTAACGTGTAGAGAGCATCCAGCCATAGGCGAATGAGGAAAACGCTATAGCCCCCTAAGAAAGCCGGACTTAGCCCTAGCTTAAACATCATCAGGGGAAGCGCCATCAGCACTGGCGTGAGAACGATGACCCGCCGCAACGACAAAAACCGCTGCAACCAAGAATAGAAGAATCCCAGTACAGCCCCCATTCCTGCACCAGCAAGATAGATCAGGGGAAGAGAGTTGGCCCCATATTCATCGATAAAAAGGACCGCTGCACTCACTTCTAGCCATAGAATCGCTACATAGGAAACGGTGTAAAAAGCAAACATCAAAAATGTTCGCTCCGCTTCTTCTGAGCGTAGATTCACCCATCGTAGAATTTGTTGCCTCAGGCCACGACTTTTTCTTAGAAACCGCCGACGTCTTTTATTCATTCACCCTTATCACCATGCAGAAGCAGCCGATAATCTATCACATCTGTCTTCTGTCGCTCCATTGGGGATTGACTGGATTTTTTGCAATGTGCGAAGAAGCGCCATAGATGAATGCTCTACAGCTAGTGATAGGATTCCCGAACTTCCAAATTGTATGGCTTTTTTGTCTGAATCGTATGTTTGCTATGGTTTATAGCTTTACGCCTTTGCGTTAGGACATTAAGTCAGCCTGTTTTCCCCACGCAGCGAGTGAAACCTACTCAAGCTTTAACCCGCAGGGCTATATAGCGCTATCTCTGGTGAAAAAATTGACAAAAAAACTCCTTCAATTGAATGGGGAGCCAGTTGCTTCAAAACCCATTCAATTGAAAGAGAGCTGCTCTGTTACTTTGGACTACACCAAAGGCTTAAAAATCGTATTCGTATGACTCAGGATTGAGCGGGCCCAATAAATCATCTATCCATAGCTCCACCTGGAGCCGCAATCGTGCCGATGAGCTGGTTAAATCATCTGCCGAGAAGGGAAGCAGTGCGATCGCCCGGTTGTAATCGGCGATCGCCATATTCCAATCACCCCACAGGTGATACGTGCGCCCCCGCTCGGCGTAAATATTGCCTTCGATCTGCCCCAGGTTAAGCGCTGTGTCAAAACACTCAATCGATCGCTCAAACATGTAAAGCTCACGAAACGTAATGCCCTGGTTAATCCAAGCACGTACATTATCAGGATTTATATTAATCGCAACGTCATAATCGAGAATGGCAGATAAGAGCTGCCCTTTGCAGGCGTAATAGTTTGCGCGGTTATTGTAAGCGCTGTCTAGCTCAGGATTTAATGTAATAGCTTTGTTATAGTCGGCGATCGCCTGGTCGAATTTGTCCATTTGAAAGTAGACCAAGCCTCGATTGTTATAGTGCGAGGCGTTTAACGGCTCTCTAGAGACCAGCTCATCGAAGAGGGCGATCGCATTGTTATGACGACCCGTTCGTGCTTCATGCAACGCTTCTTGACGAAGCTCTAAATTGAGATTCTGTTTCCTCCGGGGCAACACTCGTGGGGCACGGTGCTCCCGTGATTCTAGCCGACTTCTTACAAAAGACTTGCTTCTCGCAGAAGGCTTGTTTCCTTCAGAGGACTTATCAGAGGATTTACTTTTTACAGGGTAGGAAAGCTTTAAGTGCGTTGAGCTATCAGATGGATGCTTGGATTTCAGGTAGGGGCGTAAATATAAAGCTTTGAACTGCTTTACATCTAAGTTACTGCTGCTTTTGGCAACATGATGGTTTTCAGAAGAGTGCCGATTCATTACTTTCCTCGTTCTCAGATTTAGCGAATTTGCTCTCTGATGCATCGACAGAGTTAGCTCAGACCCTTGGTCACTGTGTTAGCGACTAGATGAACGAGATCAACTGTGTCAAGTGGTGCTCATCAGATCGTTGATTCAATGCACTCCTAGATTCCCTAACTAGAGGTATACGGCGTCTGAGGCAACAATTTCGATGTTGAAACTACGGAAATATTGAGAGTGAACTGAGACCTCTGTAAATGCACGAATAGCCACAATTCTTTTACAGTCAGGGGTTCTTCCATTTCGGAGAACACGGAGAATGATATGCGTATATGCACGGATGACAGAACGAGTTACTTTAAATCTTGTTAACTTCTAGGTTGGATTTGTGAGACTTTAATGAAGCGTAATGAAGTCTCTGTGAAGTGGGAACCTTCAAGCCTCTTGGTCGTCGCCTATGTGTTGATGCTACCCAAAAAAGTAGGAATTGAGGAGTGCTTATTTTGTTACAGGGGGTTTTCTTGCAACGGAGGCGCACTGATCACCGCTGTGCGATTATTACGACTTCTTGAATCCATCAGGTGACTCGAAATCAACACGGTAGAATCCTGAAGCGGGTCATCGCTTTTGCACCACCTTGGCTTGACTCAAGCAACTGGTGCAAAAGCGATGATGCCTACTCCTGACAGATTCCACTTGCTGACTACAAAATTTTGCTATGGCAATCGATGAAATTCTCCAGTCCGCTGATTTATCTCAGGATGATTACGTTGTTCTAGGAATGGCAACGTGCTTCATCCGTGAAGACGCAGAGGTTCATCCCGTCCAGGTTATTGAGCCTATTCCGTCTGCTGCGCTCGAAGCCATTCTTAAAGGCGTTGCGACATCCTATGAGTTTGCCCATGCTACAACTCTAGGAAGTCTCTTTGAAGGCGAAACGGTAACGCTGCCCAGCGTATTTCCTGGTCAGACGCAACTTTGCGATGATTTTAATGAGCGCCTATCTGCAACAGCTAGAACCTATCGAAGCCACGACAGCAGCACCCATCACATTCCTGTTGGAACAACCTATCGAGAATTTAATTATTCGGTGGAGCGTAAGCGGCTGCTTAATTCAGAGCGAATCGTGAAAACTGAGGACAACGTCAAGCAACACGAATACACGCATAAGACCCTCTGACGTGGAAAACCCTATAACGCTGAAATTATGACGCTAAAGCTATACGGTGGTGCTCGGAGTCGAGCCTCAATTATTCAGTGGTATCTGGAGGAGATCTCGCAAGACTACGAGTTTGTTTTGATCGACCTACAGGCTGGAGAGCAACATCAGCCCGAGTTTTTGGCGATTAATCCGATTGGGAAGGTTCCTGCCATTGTGGATGATGGCTTTTCCCTATGGGAGTCTGGGGCGATTTTGCTTTATCTGGCAGAAAAGTATGGTCATCCCTCAGCTTCTCTTCATGAACGTGCGGTGTGGGGGCAATGGGTGTTGTTTGCCAATGCGACCCTCGGCCCAGGGTTATTTACAGAAGCGCTGCGAGAGAAAGAAGCACCACGGTTGCTTTCTGCGTTGAGTTCTCTGCTTACGGACTCAGCGTTTTTTCTTGGAGATGCTTTTACGGTCGTCGATGTGGCTGTGGGGGCCTACCTAAGCTATGCCCGTTTGATGTTGGGAATGGATTTTGCAGACTATGCGGCGATCGCCCAGTACGTGAGTCACATTGAAAATCGCCCAGCCTACCAGAAAACCATCGGGGCTCGCTAATCCCTGGTCCCGGTTCGCTTAATCTGGGAATGAATGAGTGTGGCAGGTGCGCAATGCACACCTGCCACACTCATTCATTCAACAATCAACAATCAGCAATTCCAAACAATAAAGGCTCAATATTTTCTGGATCACTGACAGAGCGATTCAAAAAATATTGAGCCTTCAGTCCTGAATCATCCAAATATGACTCTACTTAAATCCAACAGATGCCTGCCAAACAAATGCGAGTAGCAAGAAGAAAACCGGAATGATGGGGAGAACATCCACCAGAGGATCAAAAATTGAGTAGGCTTCGGGCAATTTTGCAAACAGCAATGCAGCTTCCATTCGTTAATTAACCTCTCCAAAAACAAGCTTGTAATTGAGCTGTATCTTAACATGAATACGGAACGCACATGGGTTCTACAGCGCTATGCGCGTTGGTTAAGTACAGTCGTGTGCAGCGCTGCGCCCCACACGACTGTTTTTGTGCTTAACGCGGTTGCAAACCGCGATAAAACCTCGTGGTAAAGTCGAGGGGAAATGAAGGCGACCCACCAAGGGTTCTGACAGTGCAATTGCTGAAGATATGCATGAGCGTGTTGAATTTGTCGCATAAGCGCGGGCAGAACGTCCGCCTCTACACAAAAGTCAAATCAATCCCGATGTAGATTTCACTAGATGTACATCTCACTAGTTGTGTATCTCATCTCACTGGATGCGTGTTTCAGTAAAAACGCACCGTGAGTTTTAGAACTGTGAGCTTTAGAACTGTCGCCAGGGTATTGCCACAACTGCTAAATGCTGGTTTGCTTTGAAGAAACAGTGATATTTGATTCTTAAACCTGCACGTTGCTCGTCTTTACCTCTCTGTTCCCGCTACTCTTAACGTAGCTCACCCACATAGCTCAGCTATTTTACGAGTTGTCCCTAATTCATTATGGAGTTTTAAGTTTTTATGCCATTTCAAGGTCGCGTCAGCGGAGTTCTGCTGCATCCTACGTCGTTTCCCGGACACCTCGGAATTGGCAATGTTGGCCCTGCAGCCTACCCATTCATTGATTTCTTAGCGGAAAGTCAGCAATCCATTTGGCAAGTCCTTCCCCTCGGCCCTACAGGACATGGGAACTCGCCCTACATGTCGTATTCGTCGATGGCCGGAAATCCGCTGCTCATCAGTCTCGAAAGCTTGGGAGACAAATGGCTCCTTTCCCAAGAAGACATTGCTCAACTGGCTGATTTGCCAGAAGGGCAGATTGACTATGAAGCGGTGACCCGTGCCAAAATGCCGCTACTTGTTAAAGCGGCTGACACTTTTAAGGAATATGCGTCAGATGAGCAGCAGGCTGAGTTTCATGACTATTGCGAACATCATAGTTTTTGGCTGGATGACTACGCGCTATTTATGGCGCTGAAAGATGCCCATCACGGAAAACGCTGGACGGATTGGGATGAAGATATTGCAAAACGTCATCCGGATGCACTCAATCAGTGGCGAGACTCTCTTGCGCACCAAATCTATCAGCATAAATTCTGGCAATTTGAGTTTTTCCGACAGTGGACGCACCTTAAGCAGTATGCGAACGAGCGAGGCATTACGATTATTGGAGATATGCCCATCTATGTGGCTCATGACAGCGCTGATGTCTGGTCGATGCCGCATATTTTCAGGCTTGACAAGGAAACCGGAGAGCCCGAACTGATGGCGGGTGTGCCCCCCGATTACTTTAGTGAAACGGGGCAACTGTGGGGCAACCCGATTTATAACTGGGATGCCATTAAAGAATGGGGATTTAAGTGGTGGTTAAACCGCTTTAAATCTCTTCTCGACTATGTGGACTACATTCGGATCGACCATTTTCGAGGATTTCAAGCCTATTGGGAGGTGGATCAAGGGGAAACAACGGCCATGAATGGTCGTTGGGTCGATGCTCCAGGGGATGAATTCTTTGAAGTCGTTAAGCAAGAGCTAGGAACATTGCCGATCATTGCGGAAGACTTGGGGGTCATTACTCCAGACGTTGAAGCCCTACGAGATAAGTTTGGGTTCCCTGGCATGAAAATTCTTCAGTTTGCGTTTGGGTCAGGCCCTGGCAATCCCTATCTGCCGTTCAATTATTCTCGGAACTGTTTGGTATATACCGGAACGCACGACAACAATACGACCGTGGGGTGGTTTAAGAACATTCAAGAATGGGAACGAGAGGGCCTCATCGACTATCTTGGACAGTGTGACCCAGACACCATTCACTGGGATTTGATTCGCCTGGCGTTGAGTTCAGTGGCGGATGTGGCGATTTTCCCGCTACAAGATGTGTTGGGACTCGGAGAAGAAGCCCGAATGAATACCCCCGGCCAACCTTCTGGAAACTGGGGGTGGCGCTATCGAGAAGAGGACTTGACCCAGGAGTTGAGCGATCGCCTCAAACACCTAACCACCATCTATGGCCGTGCAAAAGATTAGTGCGCACCTCCCAAGCATCCTCATCCAGTGCTTGTATTACGACTCATTGGTGTGAGTCACGATGGAGATGTTGTATCGTCTTTGGCGATCGCCCTCTGCACTGACGGTAAACCCAATGGCTCGAATGGCGCTAATCATCGCCGCTTGTTCTGGGAAGAAGGCGGGCACAGGCAACTGTTCTCGCTGACGCATCACCTCTTCGACGTTGAGAAAGAACGTCCCGGTGTTGGACGTGGGCTGCGAGGCCATTGCTTGGCGAAAGATGTCGGTGCTGGCCAGCGACGCGGTGGGTTTGGGAACCATTGTCGCGGTAATGAGTTCAGACCCAATGAAGGCGATTTGGTCATCTAACCAGCCCCGAGTCAGGGACATCGATCCGGCAGGACGTTGCCAGTTGACGACGGGGTGACCTTCGAGTTGCTTCTCATTGACGCGGAGCTGATACTCGGCTTCGACCCCTTTGTCGAGGGTCGATAGCGTTTGTTGGGCCAGGGTGCGATCGCTCGCTTCAACCAAAAACACCAGCCCTGGAGCCGCCAGGTTACTGCCTTCAGGTTCAGTGGAGGCGAGGGCCAGGGCAAACCGCCCATCCATCCACCCCATCAGGTCTGCATCTAAGTCCAGCCCAAATTGGCTTTGCGTCATTTCGCGTAAGTATTGAGGCGCAAATAACCCCTCCGTTATCTCCTCCTCATTGCGCTGACTGTAGACTTCCCACTGGGTCTTCAAGGTGCTGCCCGAGAGCATCAGTAGCGTACTGTCGGGTAGCCGAGTGGCGAGTTGGCGATCGCCTCGATTCTCAATTTTCAAAGGCTCACTGTCTGGGAACATCCAGCTGATTCCCGTTACCGTCATTCCTGTGGAATTCAAGTTTGCAGTTGCGGTTATGCCCCGAATATGTTGCCACGGAGCGAGGTTGCGGGATTGGGTGGCTTCTGTTGAGTTGGCAGCGGCGATCGCCCGAGCCACAGGAGCATTCACATAAAGCTGAGCAAACCCCGAAGCGGCTCCCAGCGTCCGCACCGAATCAGCATAGCCTTCGATGTCGGCGATAGACGGCTCTCCTTGATGGGTGTCAATCACCCGATCCATGGCATCTGCCTGGGTGGCAATCACCAACATCGTTCGACCAAACGCCGCAACTTCATAGGTTTCTCCATTCGAGCTTTGGAACGCCTGAATCATCACACCCTGATACTCGCGTTGCGAGGGAGCCACTCCGGATTCGATTAACGCCCGTATGCGTTGCTGAGCATTGGCGGGGTCAGCGACCGGAAGAAACACAAGGGCGGCTTGCTCTTGAGTAATATCAATCAACTCCGGGTTAAGGTCTGACAACTGGACCGAGGTTTGATTGTTGATCTCATCGGAATTCTCTGCGGTGTCTGAAGGCGCTGCATCTTCTTCTGACTCGTTACCGTAGCTGGGTTGGAGGTCGGGAGCTTGCTCAATCAGCGGCTCGTTCGCATTAAAGGACGAATCGTTCTCTGACTCCGCTGAGGTGTTGCTTGAGGCCAATTCGTCTAGCCCCTCCGGGACAGAAATTTCAGCGGGTGCCATGAGGGCGATGGTGACCGTATCGCCAAGCCAGGGACGAACATCATCCTCAAAGGTGATCCCATTACTCGACAGAAGGCGATCGCCCCACTCATCGAGAAAAGCATCTAACTGGGCTTGGCTTTCATCCGTTCCCAGACGCCGAAGCTGCCGCCACTGGGCATCATCGGTTGAGATCGTGAGGGTCATTAACGCATCTTGAGGAACCGCGTCCACACCTACAGGCAAGCTTGCCTGCCCCCAGCCGAACGACGGGCGGTTAAGAATCCAATAGGATGTTGCACTCCCTGCGGCAAGCGCTGCTAGCGCACTAGCAGCAATAATGGCAAACCGATTACTCATATCCGTTACTCAAATCCGTGACTTAAAGGCGAATAGACATTGAGCAATACCTTATGGGGGGCTGATGAAATCAGAGGTCTTATAAACCCCTAAGAATACCTGGACATGCGGGCGCAGCTCAGACGCTCCAGTCCCCTTCCATCATTCGGGCAACCCCTCATAGATTGTATAACCATCTCATTTTTTTGAGACGGAGGCGCTTCATATAGTGTGTTGTTCTTGTGTGTTGTTCAGATGGGGGGATCAGTGCTCCGGAATAACGGGGGTGTCATCTTCATCGAGAGACTGACCGGAATTTAAGACAAGAACCGTGAGCCGATAGTGTCCTCGACTATGGCGATCGAACCCATTGGCGACTACTCGATAGGTGCCATCCACGGGCAGTTGATAGTCAAGCAAGGCATTGAGATTATCCACTGCGATGTCGTCATTCTGGGCGAGAATATCCCCATTGGGATGCATCAGCACCAGATAGGGGTCGAAATCTAAACTTTCTAGCTGAATGCGAATCTGCTGTCCTTGTTGGCCATCAATTTCATACTCGTCATAGAGACTGCCGTCTTGATAGGCGACGCGATCGCCCAACTCCAGCACTCCATCCCTCTCAAGAAGCAGCGTTGATTCAGGCGGCAAAGAAGGACGAGGTTCGTCTTCTAACGGATTGACGTCCAAGCCTTTGAATAAAACAGACGTGAATGCTTCATCAGAATAGGCATGGGAATCCAATTGAGGAGACGCAAGGGCCGTCTGTTCGATGCTGAAACCCGTTTCTCCAGTGGGTAAAAGGCCGATGGGACAAAGAAGCGACACACACACAAGGACTCGTTTCAAACGTTGAGTGACCATAATCAATAGAGCGCCGATTGAGCAACCGATGACACGAAAACCCACGAACAAACACGACCACGACTGAATTCAAAGCGTTGTGTCAATGCAGGGAGAAGGCTGGCACTGAGACAGCGATCCAATTAATCCAGAAGTGTTCACAGAGAACACTTACTCAGTGTAGCGGAACGTTCGAGTCAACCCTAACAAATCCCTGACTGCTGGTTACCGATTTGGAGACTGATAATGATTTGGCACAATGATCCGGCACTGATTAAGTTCTTAAAAAAAGGTGACGTTCATAGGGATAAAACGTCACCTTTTTAGAGAACTAGCTTGAATGCACGGGTTGAGCGCTTTCGCTTAGCCTAAAGCTTTCTCAATGGCTGCCCGCAAATCGGGATCATCTGGGGCAGTTTTGGGATCAAATCGAGCGATGACCTCACCGTTTTTGCCAACGAGGAATTTCCCAAAGTTCCACTCAATGTCAGGGCCTTCTCCAATGAGGAACTGATAGAGCGGACTGCGCGTCGGGCCATTTACATCTTGTTTTTCGAGCAGCGTAAAATCAACGTCATATTTTGTTTTAGTAAATGACTTGATTTCATCCGGACTGCCCGGTTCTTGGGCACCAAATTGATTACAGGGAACACCGATAATGACAAGGCCGCGATCGCCAAATTCATTGTGCAGCTCGACCAAACCTTTATATTGAGGAGTCAGGCCACACTTGCTTGCAACGTTCACAAACAACACAACCTTGTTTTCAAGAGTTTCTGGGGACAACGATTGTCCATCAAGCGTCGTTAGAGTAGTGGGTAAGGGCATGATTGATCATATTTCCACACAACATCATCCATTATTAGCTATTGATGGAAGGATTAGAAGGCACTCCATGAAATTCCTATCGTTGCTCACCGAATCTCGATTTTCTCAATCGCTGCTGATGGCGGCTGTGGCGATCGCCCTGCCCCTCCGTCTCGCTCAACCCGTTCATGCCCAAGACGAAAAAGCATTTTTATGGACTGTTGAGTCAGACACAAACACCGTGTATCTGCTGGGTTCTGTTCATCTCTTGAGACCGAGCGACTATCCGTTGCCGTCTCCCATTCAAGCGGCCTTTGATGATGCGGAGTATCTGGTCTTTGAAGTCAATTTTGATGAGTTGAATAGCGTCAGCACCCAAACGCTTTTGCTGGAGGCTGCCCAACCTGAAACGCCTCAAGAAGCCTTTCAATCAGCCCTGAGTCCAGCCACCTATCAACTCGCTGAAGAGGCGGTGACTGATGTTGGGCTCCCCATCAGCATGTTTGACCGCTTTGAGCCCTGGTTTTTCTCGGTGTTGCTGCCCTCTGTTCACCTGCTTCAAATGGGATTTAATCCCCTCTATGGCGTCGATCCTTATTTCTTCAACGCCGCCCAAGAAGCCGGAAAGCCCATCTCAGCGCTGGAAACGGTGGATGAGCAAATCAGCTTTTTTGATGACCTGTCGATTGAGACCCAGGTCTCTCTGGTTGAGCAAACCGTTTTGGAACTTGACACTTTTGAAACATCGTTCAATACGTTGGTTGATGCATGGCGATCCGGTGATGTAGAGACCTTTACCCCAATGATTCTGGAGTCTTTTGATACCTATCCAGAAGTTTATGACGTGCTGCTCAGACAGCGAAATCAGCGCTGGCTCCCAACAATTGAATCCCTAATCAACCAGCCCCAAGACTATCTCGTTGTGGTTGGAGCTGCACATCTTGTTGGTCCAGATAGCTTGATTCAACTGCTTCGAGCGAATGAGTATGTCGTTGAGCAAGTTGGGCAAGACTAGTACTCCACGGCATAAGTCTCGATATCGGCCTACCCTCATCCCCCAGCCCCTTCTCCCAACACC
>JAYKJC010000643.1:0-5197 GCA_035285885.1 Leptolyngbyaceae cyanobacterium
GTCCTTCGTGCTGCGATGACGAAATCCAGTACAGATCGCCGCCGATGGTATCCCTTGGTTCCCAAATAGTCGCGAAGGATTCAAAGCGACTGTCGACTCGAATTGAGCGGGGCAACTGTCCGCGCTGAAGCAGGCTCGCATAGTTCATCGAGCCAATTACAATTTCATGCTTTTGCTGCAGCTCCTGTGTGCGCTCCTTTACCTTCGCCTCAAGCAGTACATTCTGCTGCTGAACGACTTCAGTATGCTTTTGTGCCGCTAAATTAAGTTCAGATTGAAGCCATCTGGCCCGACTTATCACAGCGAGTGCCATGATCAAAGCCTCCATACACACACCAAAAGCCTGATTGGTCCAAGGATTCTTCAGGATGTAACCAAAACCATAGTCGGGTAGATATTGAAAAGGAGAAGGTATACCGATAATTCCGAACAGGAAGCCCAGCCTGAAAATCAAGTAAGGTATGACAGCGAAGGTAAAATACAACGCAAAGCCAGAGCCTTCCCGATATTGTAGATAACTGCAGACGGAGAAAGTTATCAATATAACGCCGACTGAAATACTGTACGGCATGGCAAAAAACTTCGAATTTACAAAAGAATCTACGGAGTAGAACGCACCAGTCGCTGCTAGGAATCCGTACAACATTGCATAAGCAATCCACACGTTAGTGATGTAAAAAATCCTCGGAAAGTTACTTTGGATTCCTAAATACTGACGTGCGAAAAGTACATAGCTGATCGACTGTCCGAATGCGAGAATAATGAAGATGATGTAAGCATAGCTATCAGACCACGTCGCCCTGTAGCCTTCCACGTCGATGAAAAACTCGAACAGACGATGCCCATCGATAATAGTTAGCGAGGAAACAGACAAGAAGGCGATAGTGATCCAAATCGCATAGTAAATATTTACCTTATCTTTGGTCTGGGCCGCATTGAATATGGAAAAAATAGTCAAAGCCACCAGAATGCCGAGTAATAATCCCTCAACATATAAGCTGAATCTGCGAAACTCGGAAAAGCTTAAGCTATCAACCAGATTCAACGAAAAAGATTTGGCCGGGAAAATCGGATGAAAGCTAACGCGGGTAAGTAACGTTATCGCTGATCCGGCTTTCAAAGTGAATATCGGAAACTGGCTGGCGTTATCCCCAATTTTGGCTTTGGATGGGCTGATATCAAGAAATGCATTGCGCGCACCAACAAAGCCTGCGGGCTTCAATTGTTTGATTGAATTATCTTGATCAACGACATAAGGCTGTACATCTCTCCATCCAGTAGCGTCAATTTGAATGAATCTGTCCGTAGGCAGCTGGCTTCTTATTTTTTGAACGATCCAGTAGTTGACGCTCGGCTCAAAAGACTTGATGTCTTTGGGGCTAACGAGTTTATCGGCATTGTTAAGTACATCTCGCTCCGTCATGGATTGGCTGACATCCTGAAAAACAAGAATGTCCTTGTCGCTGAACATCATTGGCGTGGAATCGGATACCACTAGTTCAGCCGCACTATTTTTGTGGAATCCGATGGACAGAATACATGCGGCTAACATAATTGTTATAGCTTTTCGCATACTTTTTCCACCGCATTATTTTTCGATCTTCAATTTACCGTCCGGTAAATTTGCTGTCAATCAGTAGTGATTTTATAACTCAAGTCGCCCGGCAAATACAATGTGGCCGCATAATGTGCGCCCCAAACACCATGCATTAACTCATTTTAGACAGTAGTGAAGTGTCCAGAGGCTGGTCGCTAGGGCGGACCGTTAGGTGATCGAACCGAGCCCTGGATATCAAAGGCTAGTGACTCTTCAACTAATGAATCAGCCATGCGAAAATTTTGTCCAACAAACTTTATGGCTTGAATAACACAACCGTAACATCATCTCTACGCGTGTGTGATCCCTGCCAGTCGATAAAACTTGTCCGTACTTCATCCGCGATGACTTGACAGTCTTTGTCTTTGTTCGCAGAAATGACACTTGAAAGTCGGCGATATCCAAACGATACGGGTCGGTCTTGATTATTGCCTCCAATTTGGTCTGTCAAACCATCAGTAACAATCATAAATAAATCACCAGACTCATAATGAATTTCTCTTGTCGGCACTAGGGGTTCTGTATCTTGATCTTTATAGCCTAGACTAACTCGGTTAGATCTATATCGATGTAACTCCCCGCGGCTGTCCACATGGAACAGATCAATTTTTGCGCCTGCATACTCTAAAAGTTTTTTATCTTGGTGAATTCTCACCATGGCAGCATCACAGCCATCGTTACTTTCAGAGTCATTTAGATCTTGGTTGAGACCTGATCGAATAAAATAATCCAACGATGTAAGGGCTTTGGTTGGCTCATCTATCGTTGATTTCGCAAAAATTCGCTCAAGCGAGTTACTAACCAAGAGCGATAGCATTGCACCCGGAACGCCATGGCCAGTGCAGTCTGCGACCACTAGGACAAATGGGCCTTGGTGCTGCGACGATGAAATCCAATACAGGTCCCCGCCAATCGTATCTCTAGGTTCCCATATCGTCGCAAATGAATTAAATCGGTTCTCAAGTCGCGCAGCACGTGGAAGCTGCCCTCGCTGTAGCCGACTTGCGTAATTCATTGAGCTTTCTACGATCTCCTGTTTTTGACGTAATTCCTGGGTTCTTTCTTCAACCTTTATTTCAAGAAGCGTATTCTGCTGCTCTACAAGCGTGGTTTGTTGTTTGCTGGATCGGTTCAGCTCAAGTTGAAGCCAACGCGCACGGCTGATCACTGCGAGTGCCATAATTAGCGCCTCCATGCAGATGCCGAATGCCAGATTTGTCCACGGATTTTTTAGAAAGTATCCCAGGCCCTGATCAGGCAGAAACTGGAAGATGGTTGGGAAGCCATAGGTCCCAAATACAAAGCTGAGTCTAAAGACGAGGTAGGGGATGATTGCATAGGTGAAGTAGATTGAAAAAACGAAACCTTCCCGGTAGCGAAGATAGCTACAAACGAAAAATGTTATCAGAAGGAATCCAACCGATAGCGCATAAGGCAGGGCAAAGAACTTTTGAAGATCTATATGGTTTTCCAAGAAATAGAAGCTGCCGGTCAGCATCAGGAGGCAATAAACTACAGCGTAGGCGACCCAGATAGTCGTCAGAACGTAAAGCTTTGGATAATACTGCTTGATATTGAGGTACTGTCTGGCAAACAAGGTATAGGTAATCGCCTGACTGTAACTAACTGCAGCAAAGATGATGAACGCAACGCTGTCAGTATTAGTTGGCGATTTCGATTCAATATTAAAAAATTCAAACAAGCGGTAGCCATCGTAAATCCAGCTTGCGAAAACTGACAGAAACGCTACCGATATCCAAAGCGCATAAAAAGAATTTACTCTATCCCTTGTCTGATAAGCATTGAATAGCGCGAAAACGGTCAGTGCAAATAGCGTACCGACAAGGGCTCCTTCGATATACAGGCTGAACCTTCTGAATTCAGCGAAAGTAACATCGTCAATTAGATTTAATGAAAAAGACCTTGTGTTGAAAAATGGGTGAGAATTTAACTGGATCAGTAATGTGACTTCGGCACCACTCTTTAGGAGAAATTTCGGAAAACCGCTATCAAATTTTGATATTGAAGTTTTGAGAGGGCTATTGTCCAAAAATGGGTTATAGCTCCCTACAAATCCCACCGATTTCAGTGTTCGAATTTGACCATCTGAATAAATCAGGGTTGGGGTGAGTCTTTTCCACCCTGATGCATCGATTTGGATGAATCGGTCATGGTCAAGTTTACTTTCTATTTTTAGCAGAGCCCAGTAGGTGACGTTTGATTTGAGATGCTTTATTTGCTCAGGTTTAACGAAGTTATATTGTTGGTTATATACGTCTTGGACGGTAGTCTGCTGGGTCGGATCCTCAAACACTACTATGTCTTTGTCGGTAAACACCATGGGCGTTTCCGGTGTCATCAAAATTTTGGCGTAGCTTGGTGTAAATAGGCATGCAACGGCCAGCAGCGTAACACTTAAGTAAAATCGCTTGAGCAGTGACATGCTGGCTCTCCCAGATCGCAAGGATCATATTTTCAGATCCTTAAAAGCATGAGTTGTGACACCGACGATTTCAACCTTTTGCCGGTAGCTCGTGAGAGCAATCGGCGGATCGCGTTCGAGGTAATTATTATTTTTAGCTCGTATTTATGAATATGGTTTCTTCAAACAACAATCTAGCACACAAATCTTTCCAATTTATGGGCGGTGGAGCAGGGTTGAATGCTGGTCGGGATCAGGCATCCTCGCGACTAACTACCAGCGGCACACGGCTGATACTTGCGGTGGCAACTGAAATAAGCCCAATAGACTGAACCATATTCAAGGCTATCCAACTATGGATCGAGATATCGTGCCGCAGCAAAAAAGGGATTCGGAGCTCACCATCGCCAGTCAAAGGTTCCCTTGACCGCAACGCCAGTGAACTTCGCCGGTCGGTGGCCATTGTTTGAGGGTAAACGCTGAGGATTCGGATGTTGCTTTCAAAAAATCTTCACCAGAATACTTGTCGCTATCGCAATCAATATAACTCGATACACCCGTCGGCACATATGTATATCATATGCATTCTGCGTTTGCGGACATCGAATTTCACCCAGAAAAAGCCCGTAGCAACCGGTCAAAGCATGGCTTGAGCTTGGCTCATGCCGAGCAAGCGTTACGGGACCAATTTGCGGTCACGATTCAAGACTCGGACCATCATGATGAGCAAGGTTTTTTGCCCCTTGGCGTAGACACAATCGGGTGAATACTCGTGGTGTATCACACCCACTGCGGAGAGCGGACGCGATTGATCTCTGCCCGCAAGGCAAGTCCCAGCGAGACAAGGAATTATCATGAACAGAGAATATGATTTCAGCGAAGGTAAGCGCGGTGCAGCGATTGCATCCCCCGGAAAGACGCGTATTACCATCATGCTGGATGACGACATCATCGAAGCATTCAGAAACAAAGCGGAAGCTTCAGGACGTGGTTATCAAACAATGATTAACGAAGCTTTGCGTCAAGCGTTGGATCCTGAATCGGCGCCGGTAACTTTGCGTGGGCTTCGAAAAGTGCTTGATGAGCGTTTGCCTGCTTGATTTTTAAAACTAAAAGGCTTTTTCGTTCAGTTTTGCTTGTATCGATGGGATGCAAGCATCATCAATCTGAATTCTCAA
>JAYKJC010000644.1:0-12025 GCA_035285885.1 Leptolyngbyaceae cyanobacterium
ACTGCGTTGATTTCAGTTGCGACAGCAATCTTACTCGTACCGATCGTGCCGAAGGCTCTCGCTCTTCGTAGTCCGACAGAACTGGAATATGCGAACCAGTCTCTTCAGTATGAAATTGAAGAACGGCAACAGATTAACCTGGCATTGCAGGCATCTGAAGCTCGGCTAGCCGGGATTCTAGATATGTCCCACGACGCCATTATCTCCATTGATGTGAATCAAGTCATCACGCTCTTTAATCGTGGCGCGGAATGCATCTTCGGGTACACCGCCGAAGAAGTCATCGGCCAGTCCCTCGATATCCTGCTGCCTCAACGCTGCACGGACGCCCACCGTCAACATGTGACCGAGTTTAGACAGTCGGCTCCAGCGACCCGGCAGATGAAAACTCGAAACTCAATTTTGGGTCGGCGGAAAGATGGTTCAGAGTTTCCGGCAGAGGCGTCCATTTCTAAATTGGAGGTGGGAGATGAGGTGATGTTTACGGCGTTTTTACGGGACATTAGCGATCGCCAACAAGCAGAACACGCCCTACAAGCAAGTGAGTCGAGCCTGCGATCGCTCAATGAACGGCTGCAATATCTACTGACCCACGCGCCTGTCGCTATTTTTAGCTGCCAAGCAGGCGGCGACTATGGGGCAACTTCCATGAGTGCGAACGTCAAAACGATGCTGGGGTATGACCCCAGCCATTTTCTAAATGATTCTAGCTTTTGGTTGAACCATATTCATCCCGATGATCGCGATCGCCTCCTCTCCCAAGTGGCTCAAATTTTTGAAACGGGAGAACATCATCATGAATATCGGTTCCGTCATGCTGACGGTCGCTATCGCTGGGTCTACAATCAGCTTCAGTTGATGAGAGGTAGTGGCAATCACCCCGATGAAATCATTGGGTATTTGATTGACATCACCGAACGCAAACAAGCAGAAGCCGCTGTGAGCCTGAGTGAAGCCAAATATCGGGCGATTGTCGAGGATCAGACAGAACTGATTGCCCGATTTCTGCCGGATGGCACAATCACATTTATCAACAACGCCTATCGTCGATATTTTGGTCTTCAGCACGATGAGTTGGTCGGCAACCATTATCGACCCGTTATTTTTCCGGAGGACCTGGATCGGGTAAATGCAGAGGTTCAGACGCTCAGCCCCAAAAAACCTATTGTTGTGATTGACAATCGCGTCAGGGCAAACGGAAAGGTGCGCTGGACTCAATGGGTCAACCGCGCATTTTTTGATGACGAGGGGGCTCTAACCGAAATTCAAGCCGTTGGCAGAGATATCAATGATCTCAAGGAGGTGGAAGCGGCTCTGGCCCAGAGCGATCGCCGTTTTCGTGCCATTTTCAATACGATGTTTCAGTTTATCGGTCTCCTGACGCCAGAAGGCTTTCTCATCGAAGCGAACCAGGCCGCCCTGGAGTTTGGGGGTGTGTCCCGAGAAGAGGTGATCAACCGACCCTTCTGGGAAGCGCGGTGGTGGACCCTCACCCCAGAGACTCAAGACCAGCTCAAATTGGCGATCGCCCAGGCGGCTGCGGGTCAATTTATCCGCTATGAGGTAAACGTACTGGGGGTCGGCGATACGGTCGTGACGATTGACTTTTCGCTCAAGCCCATTTTTGACGAGGCCGGTCAGGTATCGCTCCTCATTCCAGAAGGGCGCGATATTACCGAGCATAAACACATCGAAAAACAGCTTAAACTGCGGAGCGTCATTGTCAAAAACATGGCCGAAGGAGTCTGTATGATTCGAACGGCAGATGGGGTCATTGTCTATACGAATCCTAAGTTTGAACGAATGTTTGGCTATGAAGCTGATGGACTGAGGGGTAAACACGTCTCCATTCTCAACTACAGAGATGAAGATGAACAGATTGCGCAAGCCCTAATGGACGAGATTCTCTCCCAGGGAGAGGCGACCTACGAAGTACAGAATGTTCGAAAGGATGGCTCTGCATTTTGGTGTCGAGCCACAACATCAGTGTTTGAGCACCCGGATCATGGAACCGTGATGGTGGCCGTGCAGCAAGACATCACGGCACGAAAGCAGGCCAGTGAACAGCTCCAAGCCTCACTCAAAGAGAAGGAGGTGCTGCTCAAAGAAATTCACCATCGAGTCAAGAATAATCTCGGGATTGTGGATGGGCTGCTGCAAATGCAGGCGAGGCGATCGCCCAACCCAGACGTTATTGAAACACTACAAGAAAGCCGCAATCGCATTACCTCCATCGCCCTCATTCATGAAATGCTCTATCGCTCCGAGGATTTAGCCAACATCAACATCGCACAATACATTCGAGACTTAACAAATCATGTATTCAGCTCTTACCAAGCCACGGATCACGTCAGTCTAAATACTCAGGTTGATGACATTTCCCTGAGCATTGACCACGCAATTCCCTGCGGGCTGATCATTAATGAACTGGTCTCAAACTCGCTCAAATATGCCTTTCCCAATACTCAACCGGGAGAAATTCACGTTTTATTTCACCAGCGTGAAAACCAAGTTTTTACCCTCACTGTGCAAGATAATGGAATAGGGATACCTCCTGGCGTTGACATTAATCAATCAAAAACCTTAGGAATGTCTCTGATTCAGGGACTAGTGAAACAACTTCGGGGTAAGCTTGAGATTAGCAGTGGCCCCGGAACAACGTTCACGGTTATGTTTACGCAAAATGAGTGATTAGTGTGATAAAACCTCTGCAAATTAGTAATATTTCGCCCCAACTGGTTCGCATCCTCATTGTTGAAGATGAATACATCATTGCAGCCAACTTACGTGAGAATCTGGAATCGCTGAACTATCAGGTCTTAGATATTGCCAGTACGGCAGAAGAGGCGATCGCCAAAGCCACTCAGCTTCGCCCCAACCTCGTGCTGATGGACATTCGGCTCCAAGGAGAACACGATGGCATCGAGGCCGCAGAAGAAATTTGGCAGCAGCTCAAAATTCCAGTCATCTATGTCACCGGGCATTCAGATCAAAGCACCCTCGACCGAGCTAAAGTGACGTTTCCGTTCGGCTATTTGCTCAAGCCTGTGCGAGAAAAAGAACTCTGCGTCGCCATCGAAACGGCTCTCAGTCGATATGAGCGAGAACAGTTTTTAAGCACGATCCTCCAGCGGATGGGCGATGGGATTGTTATTGTCGATGCTCAAAGCCAGATTAAGTATCTCAATTCGGTTGCAGAAACGTTAACAAGTTGGCCGATCAATGAGGCACGCAATCAAGACCTGATGACCGTCTTACGCTTAATCGACGAAGACACCTATCAAGCCATTGAAAATCCGGTCATGCCAGTTCTGCAAACGGGGATGACGGCCTACCTGAATCGACGAGTCTTACTCATTGACAAAGATCAGAACATCCGGCCTATAACAGACAGCATCGCCGCCTTGATGGATGTAGACGGGAATGTGACGGGAGCCGTACTCGTCTTTCGGGATGACAGCCAGCGTCGCATCCAGGAAGAACAAAAAATAGCCCTTGAGCGTGCTCAGCTTTTAGAACTCCAGATGGCAGAGATCAATCGATTAAATCAACTCAAAGACGATTTCTTGAGCACCGTCTCCCATGAGATGAGAACGCCGTTGGCGAGCATCAAGATGGCCATTGAGATGCTAGAAATAGTGCTGAATCAAGATGCACCAGAGGTTAATCAAGTCCTACGTAACAATCAAGTTAGACAGTATCTAGAAATTCTCAGTGCCCAGTGCGATCAAGAACTTAATCTCGTCAACGATTTGTTAGAAGTTCAGCAAATCGAGTCTGGCACCTATCCTTTAGCCCTCAGCCCCGTTGACTTGAACCACTGGATTCCTCACATGCTGGAGCCGTTTGAGGTGCGAACGATCACACGCCAGCAGACCCTACAGGTTACCCTTTCGTCAGACCTCCCGAGCCTGACCACCGATTTGTCGCTGCTGACACGTATCCTGGCAGAATTGCTAACAAATGCCTGCAAATATACGCCGAGTGGCGGACAGATCAGCGTTTCTGTCAGTGTTGTTGAAAATGTAGTGGGGAGCAAACAAGGGGATGCGAAGGCTGTGAACCCTAACGATGAACAGGTAAATGCACCTGAGAATGTACCTGAGAATGTACCTGGGAACGTACCTGAGAACGTATCTGAGAACGTATCTGAGAACGCTCCAGGGAATGTACCTGAGAATGCACCGGAATTGTCTCAATCTGTCGAGATTATCATTCGCAACACAGGCGTAGAAATTCCAGCCAATGAACTGCCTCGTGTGTTTGACAAGTTCTATCGTATTCCTAAAAGCGATCGCTGGAAACAAGGGGGAACGGGCTTAGGACTTGCACTTATCCGAAAACTGACAACCCTTCTAGGCGGCAATATTCGAGTCGAGAGCGGCGAAAATCAGGTCAGCTTTATCGTGACCTTACCGCTGACATTGCCCACGTAAGGACGCACGGCTGTGCGCCCCATGCTGCTTCACAGATGTAAATTCCCCTACGATGTAAACACCGCCACTGGAACCCGTTTATAGGCTGGAGTCCCCGATCGCTTCTCAATTCTGGCTTTCATCAACACATTCGCTTCCGGGTAGAACATCAGCGCAGACCCGACACGTACATCGCCGCAGATGATTTCAATGTTGTCTAACTGACCTGCATCCCCTCGGACACTTACCCGCTGATGTTCCATCCATCCTGCCTGCTGCACATCTTTTGGATTCATCAGAATGCAGTAACGATGAGGCATACCGCGATAGCGATCGCCCTCCTTATACACTACGGTGTTGTGCTGCGAGTAGCTGCGTCCCGTCATCAGCGCCAGCACAATGGCAGAGGTATCGTTTTCTAACCCAAACTCCTGAGCTGTCGGCAAAATCAATGTCGGTAACGGCGTCACCTGCATATGTGCCTTACCTGACGGAGTCGGGAACGTGGGTTCTAAAAGAATCCGTCCAGAAATTGTGAATTCTTCGTTCGTCTCGTCGATGGCACCGATTTTTTCATAGCCAGGAATCGTCTGGGCAATGAGCTGCCGCACATAGCGGGTATCTTGTAGCTTTCGCCAGTTTACAGGAGTCTCGCCGTGCAGTCGGTGGGCGAGTTCGGTCAAGAATTCGATTTCAGAAATTAGGTCTGCGTCTTTCAGATGAGTCTTACCTTCGTCATTGAGTCGAACATAGTTGTTGCCCGATTCCGTAGTGGTTTTGTGGGGATTCTCAAAACGGGCATACACTGGAATGATGATGGTGTTCCTGGCCGCAAGTCCGTGGAAATGACCCAAGTTCGGTTTCGTCGCCAGGTAAATAATCGTGTCAATTTTGCCTAGTGCTCGTTTTGCCTGAGTCAGGTCAGGATTGGCGGCATAGAGATTACCTCCCAGGCAAAGTAAGGTATCGACCTGTCCCCCATCGGCGGCTTCGATTAGGGCACGGGCATCGTATCCCGGTTGTCGTGTGAGCGATCGCCCCAACAGCTTTTCTAATGCCTCGCGAATCTCCGTTTTCAGGCGCACCGTCACCCCCATCGAGCCAAACCCCTGCACGTTGGAATGGCCGCGAATGGGCATCATTCCTGCGCCTAACTTACCCACATTCCCGGTCATGAGGGCGGTGTTGCTGATGCTAAAGAGGGTATCCACGCTATTTGTCTGCTGCGTCACGCCCATCGCCCACGCAAAAACGACGCGATCGCATCGATGAATCATCTGAGCAGCCGTTTCAATCTCTTCTTTAGAAACGCCACAGGTGGCAACCAGCGTGTCCCAGTCTGTTGCATTCACCTGCTCGACGACGGGCTGCCAGTTTTCCGTGTAGGACTGAAGATAGTCGAACTTGACCCACCCCCGTTCCAGCAGCACTTTTTGAATGCCCATAAACAGCGCCAAATCACTGCCGGGAATCGGTTGCAGGAACAAGGAAGAAATTTCCGATCCTTGCACCAGCGATGAGAGCGGAAATGCTGGTGAACCAAACTTCATCAGCCCCACTTCTCGCACCGGATTCATCACAATCACTGTGCCGCCGCGATCGCGCAGTTTAATCAGCTCATTCATCAATCGGGGGTGATTCGCCGGAGCATTCGACCCCACCAGGACGACCCCATCTGCCTGCTGCAAACTCTCCAAGCTGACCAGAGACGTGCCCGTGCCAAACACCTGTTGCAGACTCACGGACGAAGGCGCATGGCACAGATCCGAACAATCCGCCAGGTTATTTGACCCCAGCGCCCGCATCACCAACTGCAATAGATAGGCTGCCTCATTGGACGATCGCCCCGAACTGTAAGACGCCACCCGTTCCGCAGGTTGACGAAACGCCATTTCAGCGATCCGGTAGATTTCGTCCCAACTGATGCGCTCATAGCGAGATGTCCCCGCTTGATGAATGACAGGGAAACTCAACCGACCGAGGCGATCGCACTCCATCGAAGTCAGCTGTTGCAAGTCGTGTAAGCTACGCTCATTAAACGTCCGAGCATTGACGCCCGGTTGTAGCTCTGCGGCGATCGCCTCCACACTCTTCATGCAGCGCTGTAGTGGCTCCTCCAGTTCATTCACAAACCCGCCCTTCTGTCCCCCCGTTCCCCACGCACAGGACAAGCACGTACTCTTGTGCATCAACGTCTTCCAAAGCTGCGGCCCTTGAGGCGAGAGGGTCTTCTCAGCCCAATACTTCACCAGCGGCATCCCACCCCCCATGCCTGGGGTGTTGGCAGACGCATCCATCGGCTCTGCCGTTGTATTTGACGCAGAACCTGAATTTGACGCGGAGGTCGCCGGGGTGTCAGACATGTTGTGCTCTGCCATATGCTGCTCCTTGGGACTGCCCTCATCAATTACTGTATAGTCAGCAGCCAAGACTGTCTGTTGGTGTTAAGCAAACGCAACGATCTGTATCTACAATCTTTGTTGGCACCATCTAATACAGGCAACATCCAAACACATTGCCCCATTTGCTTTACGAGCCATACTCTAGCCATTCGCGACCCGGATAAGATAAGCGTTGCTGCCCTAATGAGATAGTCAATTGCAATGGCGGTGCTAGGATAGAGGCGATTTTCTTATACCTAGCACTCCGATGGAAACAATACCTGGTTATCACACCTGCGAACATGAATTAATCAGTGGAGAGTTCGAGAAGACCATTGCTCAACTTGAGTTGTGGATAGAGCAAAAACCTGGCGAGGTAAGATATTTTCATTTGATTGGGCTGGCATTTCTTTTGCAAGGGCAGGAACTAGAAGCCCTTAACGCATGGGCAATACCGATGGCTGAAGAATCAAACCCGATGTATGAAGAAACATATGTAACATCACTCATTGATTTCTTAGATCAGTGGGCGCAGAGATATTATAAATTAGGGTATTTTGAATATTCAGAGCTAATTCTTGACACTATAGTGACACATTTGATTGACTTTTCCAAAAGCAGTCCATCGGATGAACCCATTGTTAACATTTACCTGAAGCTGGGAACTACCCAAACACATTTGAGAAAAAAACAAGCGGCGATCGCCACCTACGAGGGGATTCTCCAATACAAGCCTAATCATGCTGAAAGTTATTACCGCATTGGAAGAACATTGCTGCTTCAAGAAGAATATTTTTCAGCATTTGAGAATTTTTACAGGGCAGTTCAACATTCACCTGAGAACTTAGCATATCGACAATATTTTTCTTATTCTTTAAGTTGTATTCACTTTGACAATGTCAGTGATGCGTTAAAGCAGGAAATCCTTAAGTGCTTTCAAGAAAACGCAATTCACAAGAATAATTTATTCATTGCAACTTTAAGTATTTTAAAGATTCATCCAACGTTTCGAGAAGTACTTTTGTTTACAGAAAGAAGACACTTTTCAGGGGTAATCAACCTGTTGCAAAATGGTCAACTTACGTCAATCTTTGGAAATGATTTGTTTCTACTCTTGCTCAAAGAAACATTGGTTACAGATTTAAACTTAGAACTACTTTTGATGTGCATCCGTAGGTTTATTCTTCTCAATTATGAATCACTCGATGCCTCCGCGAATTCCTCTATATTTCAAGTCGCATGTGCGATCGCCCTCCAAAGCTTCAATAATGAATATGTGCTTTACGCTGAGCAGGATGAACTCGATCGACGTGATGAATTAGAAAGGCAATTAACTCAATATCTAAGCTCACATAACTCCGATGCTGGACACTCCTTTATAGAACAGCCTGAAGAAATTCAACAGTCTGAAGAACTAGAATGGAAGCTTGTTGTTTTTGGAATGTATGACTCATTGCTGAACTTGGAAGGCACTAATTCAAAGTTCCACTCAACAGGATGGAGTAGTGATTTTAGCTTGCTTTACACACGGGCGATCGCAAATCATCACATCGAACAAACACAGAAATCCGATATTGTTTCGTTAACTCCATCTCCTACCCACAATGCCATTTCAGCATCTGTGCAGCAGCAATATCACGAAAACCCCTATCCTCGATGGCTCAACTTAACATGTTGGCCTCCTGAGTCCTTACGTGTCGAACTCAAAACTTTATATCCTCATCTCAATCTAAATCCTTTCCAGTTGTCAGGTTCATTTCAGCTACTCATCGCCGGATGTGGAACAGGTTCGGAAGCAATTCAAGTGGCCACTCGGTATGAAGATATACATGTTCTTGCAGTTGACATTAGTTTAAGTAGCTTAGCCTATGCCAAACGAATGTCGAGCCAACTTAACGTTCGCAACATTGAATATCGTCAAGCAGATATCTTATTGCTTGACAACCTAAATCAAACGTTTCCTGTTATTTTCTCGACGGGTGTTCTGCATCACTTATCTGACCCGTTAAAAGGATGGGAAATTTTAGCTAATTTGTTAGAGCCTAACGGTTTCATGAGAATTGGGCTCTACAGTGAGATAGCTCGTCGTCACATTGTTCAAATTCGTGAAAAAATTAAAGCTCTTAATATTCGACCCACCCCTGAATCGATTCGGAATTTTCGGTACGAACTGAGTTGTTCTAAAGAATCAAGTTTGAGGTCAGTCATGCGATATACCGATTTTTTCAGTATGAGCGGATGTCGGGATTTACTGTTTCATGTGAATGAATATCGATTTACGATCCCGATGATCAAGGAAACCTTAGAAAAGCTAGGTTTAATCTTCATCGGCTTCGACTTACCTAGCGTTCTCATTGCAACCCAGTACCGTCAACAGTTTCCAGATGATCCAACAATGCAGAACCTCGATTACTGGGATGAATTTGAACAAGCCAACCCTGATACATTCATGTCAATGTATTTATTCTGGTGTCAGAAGAAGATTGACTCGAACGAGTAAGGTTCGCTTGATTTAAGGAACTTGATTTGAGTCGCTAGCTTTCATACGGTAATACAGCCTTACGCTGAGTCCATAATGAGTACGCTAACCAACTGAGTAGCGGAAGCGCCAGCACCAGGCAAAATATCCCCGTTGCAAAGGTACCATTCGATGCAGGCGAGGGATCGGACTGCGGCACCCACACAAAAATAGCCACAATTCCATTATTGATCCCGTGGGCCAAAACGGGAGCAGCCAGCTTATTAGTTTTAAGGTAAAGTAATGACATCATGACGCCAAACAGGGTCAGTCCGACAGGATTAATGTGGGCAAAACCAAAGAGAAGAGAACTGATGATAAGAGCGCGAACGAGATTCCACTTAAATGCCCATCGATGCAATAGCAATCCTCGAAAGAGAAATTCTTCTAAGGTTGGGGCGATCGCCACAAGTAGCCCCGTCAGCAACAGATTCTGAAGAAAAGGAACCTCTGACGTTTGAATCAGCATCATATCCTGCATCGCCTCTGACACCTGAGGAGCAAGCTGGTCTAGCAGATTAAACATGAGAATGCCTGCCCCCATGGAAAACGTCAAACATCCAACAGCGACTAATGTGGACTGCCAGATGTCTCGGGAGGTGAGGTCAAATGAACCAATAATTTTAGCCACTGAAATATCATGCTTCTTGAGATAAGACAGTGCCCATTTTAGAAATAAACCCCATCCAAGATACCCCCCTATCAGCGTCCAGATGGGATCATAGGCTCCTATTTCTTGCGTCAACGTTTGGACAGTCAACCCCAATATCCCACCGATGATTCCTCCAATAATTTGAAACAGGAACCAAAAGCCGATTAAGTGACGAGCTTTAACAGAGTGAAACGTTTCTGGGCTCAGGGGCGCGCCAGAAGTATCAGGATTGGATTGCATACATCACCGTAGAAGTGGACAGAATCCATCATACGAATTTTCTCTCAAGAACGACGACGTTCAGCAAGGCAAACTTCTCAGAAACGTTACCTACTAATGTGCGCAGTTATAGCTGAATGGGGTGCGGTGCGCCCCATTCAACTGCTTTCATGATTGACGTAATCGTAAACCGCTATGAGTTAGCTAAAATTCCTCCAAAGCAATCCGAGGAAAGAGGAGGAAAAGAGCCATTATTCACCCTCAACAGCTTCTCCTTCAACCTCTTCTTCTTCCATCTCTTCTCCCTCGATGGCTTCGTTCTCTTCGACTGGCTCTTCGACGCCTTCAATGACTCCATTATCTTCTTGAACCTCTTCAGCGGGGCTACAAGCTATACCAAAAAGAGAAATGGAAGCAATGGATAAGACCAACCAACGTGCTACTTTCATAGTTTAGATATCCTACAAAATTTTCAAACAAAATATTAAATGGTTGGAATGTTGAAATGCCTCTATCTTTCGGGATAAATAAGCAGTTCAAGCCATTGAAGCTAGCTACAAATCAAATCTAGCTACAGGAATATCTCTTGCAGGCAACATTCTTGGCTTTAGATAGAGTATTTAAGCGGGCCAGACAGCAATACTTAGTATTACGTATTCGTTAATTCGCCAAAATGAAATCATCAAAGATGAAGATTCTATTTTAGTTAGCATGAATAGTTAGCATGAACTTTTTCCAAGTCCGTTTGCAAAATAATCCTCCCGGTAATTCAGCTGAACCCGAATCTACCCCAGTCCAGTCTATAGCTCAGCTTCAACTTTCCGCTCAGCAGTCAGGTCAACAGGCAGCGCAAGCCCTTGATGCTTCTAATGACGCTTCTGGTGCTTCTAATGCTTCTAATGCTTCTGATGACGCTTCTCCTACCCCTCCAAACTCACCCACTAGTCAGGCAGTAAATAAGACGGTAACGAGTGAGGCTGTAGAGGGGGCGTCAGGCAGTCAGCCAACGACCAATAATGGCGAGTTCTCAGCCCAGGGAATGATGCTATTTCTGGGTATCGTGGCGAGTCTTAGTTTTGCTATTTTCGTTTACAGACGCGCCAAGCATTCCGGGCTCTCATATAGAATATTTAGTAAGTTCCGTTCGCCTCAAGTCCCGTGTTCTCAATGTCGCTTTTTTAACTCTAATCCACATTTAAAGTGCGCTATCCATCCTTCGAGAGTATTTACGTCAGACGCAATCAACTGCCCTGATCAATGGCTCAAGGGTAACAATAAATTTACTTATCATATGCAAGACGCTGACAGAGCCAGATAAGGAATGGCCAGACGAGGAATGAACTGAGTCGAAATGTTCAGCTTAAGTGGGTGTGCAAGAAAACATAGGCACGTATTAGTAGCTACGACCTTTAAGGCAAAGCCATCATGGAACCACCTTAATCATTCCTCGTGGTTCGGAGCGATCGCCAAGAGAAACAGGTATGAGTACTTTCAACTCAAAGATAAGAGCGGGTTCTGTAACCTGTTGAGATACGCGCTACTGATTGGCTCTGTGGCGATCTTAGCGGCTTGTGCGGATGCTCGACCTGAGCAAGAATCTGCGACAGAGGCTGAATCCATTGAAGTAGCTGACGTTTATGACGACAGTAGTTTACAGCCGTTTGAAAACCAAGCGGTCGTTTTATACGGGTCAGTCCAAGAAAGTTTAGACAGCGGATTATTTCTACTTGAGAATGAAAGAGATAGAAGATTGGGTGACGTTTTAGTCTTGAATGAATCGTCCGAAGACTTTACTGTCCCCAAAAGCTCAGATATCCCATTTGGAAGAAGAGTATGATGT
>JAYKJC010000645.1:0-3720 GCA_035285885.1 Leptolyngbyaceae cyanobacterium
CTGTCGTGACCACCACTTAAGCAGTGGCTAGCAATCATGAAGCTGCGGTGACCATAGTTTTACCGTTGGTGACCACACGATAAAGAATTAGCGAAGCTGATGGGCGGGTCGCGATGATTGTATTGAGCGAAAGGCTGAGCAATCAATGATTGTGACCGTTATTGGTTTTGTTTTCTGTCTCTTCCGTAGTGGACGGTCGTGAGATTGCTTACGTAATCAAAGAATGGCGAGTTTGGGTTCATGTGAACGAGATTCCAGGGGTCTGTGCTGATGCGCCAATGTGATGATGGCGATCGCCCCACCATCGTCAGTCCTGCATCATATCTGCATCCACTGGGTGTAATCACACGCCTCAAGCACTATGAAATTCTCTCCGAAAACCTGTTGACAACTCATGAACACCCATTCACAATAAATTTATATACAGTCGTTCATGAATTGAAACTTCTGTTCATACGTTAAGTTAGAGGTATAGATAAAGTTACGTTAAGAGATGGCTAGAAAAAGATGAGTCGCGCAGCAAAAGAAGCTCCAGGCCGACCCCGAGAGTTTGACCCAGAGACTGTTCTCGCAAAAGCAATGGATGTGTTTTGGGACAACGGATTCGCAAAAACAACCTATGCCATGTTGGAACAGGAAACTGGACTGCGCCGACAGAGTCTTGTGTATGCGTTTGGTGACAAAAAAGCGTTGTTCCAGGCTGTGCTGCGGCATTACGCGCAAACGCGAGTTAACGTCTTCATCCAGGAGTTGAATGCGCCAGGTTCTCCCTTGGCGAATCTTGAGCGTGCCTTTGATAGCTGGCTGGAGGATGTTCGGCGGGAGTCAACTTCGGGGTGTCTGTTCGTCAATACCTCAGGTGAACTGGGGCCAACGGAACCCTCATTTGCCCAGGTGATTGAACAATCGACCCAACATTTGTGTCAGGCATTTCAGAAAACCATTGAGGCAGGACAAGCCCAAGGAGAGATTATTTCGACGATTGATGCGGCAGACCTGGCAAAGCAGGCGATCGCCGTTGGTGATGGAGCCTTACTTCGGAGTCGGGCGAGTGGCGATCCATCTTTTGCTGAGTCAGCCTTTCGAGCGTTTCTGGCTCTTATCCGTACCCGTGATTAGCCCCCTCTATCTCAGACGGCTCCGTGGAGAATGCTACGAGCGATTGATAGAGTTCTCGTATTTTTTTATCCATTTTATGAACTAGAATTCACGAATCAAATTGACTTGACCTTGATGTTCTTGATGTCACGGCTCCATCAAGTAAGAAGTCGTCTCACCGTTTCCCCGATGTCCGCACCAATAGTGCTTTATTAACATCTACAACAGAGGTTCCCATGCACGCAAAATCACGGGTTTGGAGCACCTGGCAAGACTTCAAAACGGCTCAACGGGAAATGATTTTACCCGCAGGTACAGTCGCTCACATCCCGGTGATGATTCGGTATATCGACGAGGGTGAAGAACGTTTGGGGACGATTCTGCTGATGCATGGGATTCCTACCTGGGGGTATCTGTACCATGCGGTGATTCCTATCCTGGTAGAGGCGGGATATCGAGTGATTGCCCCAGATTTTCTGGGTCACGGCTGGTCTGATCGGCGCGATCGCTTTGACCGTTCATTTCAAGATCAGGCTCGCATGATTCTGGTCTTACTCACTGCCCTGGAGCTGCTGCAGGTTCATGTAGTCGGCCACGACACCGGAGGCGCGGTCGCTCTAATTCTGGCCATTGAGCATCCCCAGGTGGTCAATCGTCTCGTCATCACCAACTCTGTCTGTTACGACCGATTTGATGACGACATGCTTGATTTCGGTCATCCCTTGCGATGGAAGCCTCGTCCTATCTCTGATTTGGTCGATGCTCTGGAAGGAAGTCTCGCCGCCGGACTGTCAAATTCTGATCACCTCACCCCAGACTTTAAAGCAGGCATCATCGCTCCTTGGGCCAGCGAAGAAGGTAAGCTAAGCTTACTGCGTAATGCATCGGCTCTGAATGCCAACCAGACCATGGCGCTGGTGGATCGACACAGTACGATTACGGCTCCCACCCTGATTCTCTGGGGCATGGATGACCCGTGGCAAAAGTCAGAGGATGGAAGGCAGTTAGCTGATGAGATTCCAACAGCCACCTTTCAAGCCATTGAAGGAGCCTCCCACTGGATACAGCAAGATGCGCCGGAGCAATTTTCACGGGCACTGCTGAATTTCTTCTGAATCCAGATTGGAGTTCCCTCATCAGTGCTTGCAATCGTACGTTGATTCAAGCATTTGATAAAACTGAGTGATGTCATGGGGCGATCGCAAATGATACACCCGCTTTGTTGCTTTCGCCTGATTCACGTACTCTCGATATTTCGGAGTAAGTTTTGTATGACATAGCCACACGACGTTGTAACTATTCAGCGTTCCCTTGAGCAGCGGACTGTTCTCTGGCCAGCTTTCAGGCGGCACCCACAGTCCTTTCAGAAATCGCTTGGTGACCCACCAATAATGGAGCATGACGGGCATATCCAGATAAACAAGCGTATCAGCCTCATCCAGCCGTTGCCATACCGTATCTAAGGAACCGAAACCATCGATAATCCACTGCTCCTGTTGGAGAATCTGATTATGGGTAGCCTTGTATTCTTCATGGGATACTTCTCCTCCACCTGGCTTATATTTCAGCAGATCTAATGCAACAAGCGGTAATCCTGTCATGTTTGCAAGGTGTTTACTCAGGGTGGATTTCCCACCTCCTGCATTACCGAATACGGCGACTCGTTTCATGGCTGTTTCCTCTGGTTAACGCTTGCGATTTATGCGGCAGTCGATAGGGGAGTATCAGTAAGAATATTGGGTCACTTGAAAACAGTCTGCACGCCCGACTATCCTTAGCGTTTGAAGGGTTATCCGATGTCTTCTTGTCTAACAGAAGGACCGTCAGTGTGATTGGGCCACAGGCACCCCAGGCAAACAAGACCGATGACTATTTCAATCACTCCAGCCTGGATCAATGAAGAGACTGGAACACCATCAATTAGGATTCCGATGCCTCGTGAGACTCCATAGGACAGGAACAACACCGTCGCCAGGAGCGTAGATGTAAAAGTAAGCTGAGAAACAAATGCGCCTATCAAGATGAGTACGCCAGAGGCGAATAGGGCTCCGGCAGAGGCTCGAATTTCGCTAAGTAAGTTGACATCATCACCGATGGTGATGTGGTTCGTGGCGTAAAAATCAGCGGGGGAGATCAGAATCATGGCTCCAATGGCGATCGCCACTAACCCTGACAGACACAAGACAACCGTGAGACGTTTAGACTGTTTCATTTTCCTGCACCGAGGTGATTAGAGAAATAATAAGCAAATGTCTGGAGAACCATAAACCGTCAAGTGGGTGATGCATCTGGGTGAAAATGTTGGGGTGGTTAGCCTGTTCTATCCAGATGCGTCACCCGTAATTCATTCGTTTAAGCAGATAATGAAAGCGTAAACAGTGTGGCGGCGATCGCCGCTGCTACGGTTCGCACATGGTTCCATATCGTCCAGTCGGTCAGGTATCGTGTCCACAGGGTGGTGCCCTCAGCACTGTTGGGTGAAACAATCGCCAGCGCATCATTGAGCGGCACGTTTCCTGCAATCGTCACCCCAATGGTGCCAACCAGATAAAGAACGCTACCTGCCATCCAATATAGTGCTTCTGGCTGTTCTCCTTGTCGAAGTGCCAAAATCGTGAGGAT
>JAYKJC010000646.1:0-4384 GCA_035285885.1 Leptolyngbyaceae cyanobacterium
TCGAAATCAAGCTGTTGACCAATGTCAACGAGCCAGACTAAGGCACCGCGATGATAATAGATGCCCAGCACAGGCTCAGCGAGGTTTGGGACACGCAAAATTTGCTGAGGCACAACCTGGAAAATGCTCTGAATATCTTCCAACGCAATGAGCGCAGTATCTTTTTCATTTAGGTAGAATCTTAAGAACCGAATAGATTCTTCGGCATCCCCGAGCGGCTCTGTGGCAACATCAACAGTTTTTTTCCTCCCTTGATTCAACCAACTGATCAGTTGAAGAGACTGTGTTGCACTGTCAACGACTGTCAGTGGTTTGCCCAAGTCAATACGGTTTTTCCAGGCAACCGTGAGCGCTTTCTGTTGTCGGGCATAGACCTGAATCTCGTGGATATGGTCTAAGCCCAGTCGCTTTAAGGCTCGCTGCATCGGAGGTAGCGTCTCCTCTTGACTCGGTACTTGAGCCGCTTCAACAAGAATCAACAGTGCATCAGGTTTTCGAGTCACTGCAACCTGGATGCCTTTTTTGTTGAAGAAATGGTTCATCATAGTGGCGATCGCATCTGGATTGCCTTGCTGTGCATGTGCGACGATCTTATCTTCATTAATCGCTGAGGGATGTGGCATAAATTGCTTTAACCATAAAAGAAATTATTCACCAGAAGTTCATGACCGTCGCTTAATCAGTCTCGTCACTGTTTCGACCAATGCTTGGTCATTGACTGGTTTTGTCAGATAAGCATCAGCACCCAATAGATTGCTCCAAACCCGATCGGCATCACTTTGCCTGGTTGAGCACATCACAATTGGAATTGATACTGTGCTAGGGTTGGCCCTCAGTTCTCGGCACAGCTCAAATCCGCTCTGTTCTGGAAGAATAATATCTAAAACAATTAGGTCAGGTTTAGGGGTGGTGAGCCGCTGCTGAGCCTCTTTCACATTTCTGGCAAGCACGACCTTTAGCCCTGCGGCTTCTAGATAACGGGAGATAATCCCTGATTCAGTCAAGCTATCTTCTACAAGTAAAACGGTATTCATGGAGGTTGTTACTGAAATAGTGTGCGATTAATAAAGAACAATAAATCAACAGAGTAAGAATTTAGTCTATTTGCACGGAAGTACACAGTCATCATCCAGGCCGAATGATTCGGTGACATTCGTCCAATCCAAATTATCCAGTGGTCATCATCGTTTGCTGCATTGTCATGGACTGAAAGTTTTGCTGTTCAGGACTCTCAACCGGAGCCATTGCACCTAAGTATCGGCGAGTAACATCAATAACCTTGCTAACTTCTAATGGTTTTGCAATGAATCCGGACGCTCCTACGACTTTTGCTCGCACCCGATCAACAATGCCATCTTTACCTGTGATAATCACGACAGGCGTATCCTTAAACATCGATGTACGGCGTATTTGGGCACATATTTCATACCCACTTGCAACGGGCATGACTAAGTCTAGAAAGATCAAATCTGGCTTTGCTTCCAGTAATGCAGGCAACGCTTGAACCGGGTCTTGAACACTTATGAACCGATATCCAAACTGAGTAAATATCCTCTCCAGCAAACTACAGATACCAGGACTGTCGTCGATACACATAATCAGAGGAAGAGTTGACGATGCCTGACCTGAAACGGTAATCGTTGATTTCTGCAATTCAGAAGATTTTGTCTGGGCAGGGACCCAGTCATCAACTTCCTGTAATTCAATGATTTTCTTGCGAACCAGCGGAATCAGAGCACGACTAAACTTCAAGATGTCAACGTTCAGAATGAGAACCATCTCTCGCAAGGTTGTATTGCCAGTTGCTAAATTTGCCAAAGCTTGATGAACGCGACGAGGGATTTGCTGTTTTACACGGTCTGGATCTCTTAGGATTGGAGCCAAATTGGGTGAGCAATTTGCTAAGCCTGCTTCACTCCAAGCAGTCCATGTTATTTTTACCCTATGCACCGCCTGGATGCCATCGATTAAGACGAGCGAATTGTCTAATTGCTTAATTTGCTTAGCCGACTGTTCTGACTGAATGACACTCATTCCCTTCTGCATTGCATCAAAAAGGACTTCTTCGATGGAGTCGTGAACCAGGGCGATCGCCTGTTCTCGTGTCATCTTTTCTCGCTTAATTAAACCGAGTAAAACGAGATACTCCCAAAATTCTGTCAGGCTATTTTGCTTTGCTCGTATGCTTTGAGGATCAATATCGGGACAGTGTTTGGTGAGTAATCGATGCCAGCGACGAAAGCGATGAGCCCCCCCATTCACCCAAATCAACCGTCCCAGCAAAAAGTAAAGTTTCCAGCTTTCAGTGCTGCCTGCCCGAATAACCAATTCACCCGTGAAATGAGTCTGAGCAATTTGATGCAGTTTTGCTAATAGATTCTGAGTAATGATACCTTCCACTCTCTACACTCCAAAGGAAATTCATGTGTTGGTAGACACTTCCCTTAGATAATCTCAAACGCTCAACTTTGAAGAAGGTTGGGGGGAGCGACAAAGTGAGCAATCGAATGCTATTAACAACAAATCGTCACGTAGCGACTACTTACTCAGCTATTATCAGGCTGTGTGCGTTGGTTAAGTACGGATGTGTGGGGTACATCGCGTACCACACATCTGCCTTGATGCTTAACACAGTTATAAGCCACCATAGTGGCTTGCAACTATAAATATATAGTCACCGATATACAGTCACCGAATACCGAAAAATATAAAGGCTCAGCATTCGTCAGTATCAACACCCGGAACAAACTGAGGAGATGCACGAGAACTATTAAGACAAAGTCTTACCGCAATTTCATCGTTGAAACTATGGAAAACCAGGATAACTCTCAATAGTGTAACACCAACATGCACTGCCATACACGTATTACAAAACATTTTTCTAAAGTCAGAGAAAACTTTATTGAAGGTCACCTTTCTTTACATAAGGTTAACGCTATACATATGTAGATGAGTTAAACTGTGCAGGCACTTTAAATGATGCGCGCTTCGCTATCGTTTCACGCCGCAAAAAGCCACCCATCTCGCAGTCGTATCTCCATTCTGGGCGGCAGAATATCCGGGTACGTAACGGGCGTGAAAGTTGTCAGGGGCAAATCCTGCATTTAGGGCATAGGTGGGAAAATCCTTAAATTTAGATGACCCCAGATAGGGCTCAGAATTTGCCCAGACTTCTGTATCGCGGAAATAACGAGACACGATTGATGGAGGATTGAGAAACAGCTTGCTTTCTAAATGCACCATGACGCCTCCTGGCTTGAGCAGGCGATAGCTTTCTGCGAAGATGCGCTGTCTCGCCACATCGGGGATCTCGTGAAACAGGATATGGCTGACCACCAGATCAAAGGACTGATTCGAAAATTCTGTGTTCTCGGCGTTTTGTTGCGAGAAGTAGACGGTTTGATCAAGCACTCGGGCGCGGGCGATCGCATACTTCAGCAGTGAGGCGCTTAAATCAACTCCGTGAACCTTCGCCTCAGGAAAGGCACTTGCGTAAGGTAAGGTACTGTGGCCTACGGCGCACCCTAAATCTAGAATTGTCTGTGGCTGAAGCTCTGGATAGTGTTCGTTCAGCACCTGATGAATGAGCGTATGTCCCAGTTCATCATTCAGAGGTCCGAACCATCCATAGCCATATAAAAAGGTGCCGTGGTCATACATCACCCCCGTGTTGAACTGGTCGTCAAGATATCCTCCCGGCATTCGATGGATGTTGGTTTTGCGTTGATGCAGGGGAACGTCCAGACTGGGATTGAGATCCAGCCCTCCTTTACCTGCTGCATGATTGCGATAGATGTGTTCAAGGCGTGGGCGATCGCCCTCTATTTCTTCTAGAACTCTGGCCCACAGCCGATCTTGAAGCTCACCTCGGCGTTCATGAATGTGCATCACCTCGGGGCACTGATCCAGCACGTGCCGCACCTTGAGAGACTGCTGGTCTTCGTCAGATGCATCTGGATGAGCGGCGATGACATCATCCGCTTTGGTTTGAAAAAGTTGGAACATGGAAGCCCGAAATTCTCGTGTTTCACGCACAAGGGGCACATCATCCTCAGGAGAATGGGCTTGAGGGATGAGGTCATGTTGGAGTTGAGGACACAGAAATACTGACTGGCTCATTTCACTCATACCCCCTTTGCATGAACAAGCTTCTATATTCATGGATTGTCGTTCAAACCTATCATAGTGAACAAGAATCCGTGTTCAAAATTAACACCAGGAAAAGAAAAAAGGAGCATCAGCGAACAGTCTGATAAGATAATGAGTACAAATCAACTATCGCCACTCTTGAATGACAGATGTCCGTGCTGATTATGATTCGCCCTGGAAAGAAGCCATTGAGCTATATTTTCGGGAGTTCATGGTGTTCTTTTTTCCGGCGATC
>JAYKJC010000647.1:0-3697 GCA_035285885.1 Leptolyngbyaceae cyanobacterium
CCAGGGTCACGTCGAGGTGCAGTAGTCCTCCACGGGAAGCTCTCAGCCATTTGGTGGTGCGGACCTCTGATGAGAGCGTGGTTGGTGGATAGTCGTCATCCAGAGCAATCATGTCGAGATGAGACATCACGCGACGGATTCCAGATACGCCTGTGTCAATGGACTGGGTGTCAAACCGAAGAGCCTCACCCGCCTCATAGAGGAGAACCGGAATCCCTCGCTGGGCGGCGGCTTGCCGCAGCGACCCGTCTCGGGTGGCGGCATGAATCATCAGAGGTGCGCCGAAGGCTTCGGCACAGGCACGGGTTTCTGCGTCGTCGAGATTGGCCCGAATTTGGGGGAGGTTACAGCGATGGATGGCGGCGGTATGCAGGTCAATGCCGTGGGTGCAGTTCGCCACCACTTCACTCATGAACAGATTCGCCAGAATCGAGGCGAGGGACCCGCGTGATGATCCGGGGAAGGAGCGATTGAGGTCACGGCGATCGGGCAGATAGCGGGACTGCCCAATGAAGCCAAAAATGTTGACAACAGGAACGGCAATGAGGGAGCCCTTGAGGGTTCGTGGAGACAGCGTTGCCAGGACTCGACGAATAATTTCAACGCCGTTGATTTCATCGCCGTGGATGGCTGCACTGAGCCAGAGGGTCGGGCCGTTATGCTTGCCGTTGACGACGGTGACGGGCAGTGACATGGGCAGCTGAGTGGGCAGTCTCGCCACTGGAATATCAACCCGCTGCCGTTTGCCAGGGGCGATCGCCATCCCGCCCACGGTAATCGAGGGTTTAGTCTGTTTGCGTTGGGATGAAGCAGTCGTGGTCGGTTCCTCCTCTGTAGGAGTGTGAAGGTGTAGAAGTGTGAAGGTATAGGAGTGCGAAGGGTGATGGGTGAGTGCTGAATTCACTATTTCTGAATGCGATCGCGCGTCTTGCCCGTGCTTGCACTCTTTTCAATGAATTCAATAATACTACCCGCAACATCCACACCCGTGGCAGCTTCAATGCCCTCGAGACCGGGCGATGAGTTGACTTCCATCACCACAGGGCCGTGGTTGGATCGCAGAATATCAACCCCCGCGACTCGTAACCCCATGGCTTTTGCAGCCCGCGTCGCTGTGCTGCGTTCTTCAGGCGTGAGCTTAATCTTTTCGGCACTCCCCCCCCGGTGAATGTTGGAGCGGAATTCTCCCGGTGCGCCCTGGCGCTTCATGGAGGCAATCACCTTATCGCCCACAATAAAGCAGCGAATGTCCATGCCCTTGGCTTCTTTAATGAATTCTTGCACCAAAATATTGGCATCCAAACCACGAAACGCTTCGATGACAGACGTTGCCGCCTGCTTGGTTTCCGCCAGAACGACGCCGATGCCCTGAGTACCTTCGAGCAGCTTAATCACCAGGGGCGCACCTCCCACAATGTCGAGAAGTCCGTCAATGTCTTTCGTTGAGTGGGCAAATCCGGTGACGGGTAGGCCAATGCCTCGGCGTGCAAGCAGCTGGAGGCAGCGCAACTTATCGCGCGATCGCGAAATGCCCTGAGACTCATTCAGCGGAAACACATCCATCATTTCAAACTGACGCACAACAGCTGTTCCATAGAAGGTTTTGGATGCGCCGATACGGGGAATCACGGCCTCGACATCATCGAGCGGCTGGCCTTGATAAATCACCTGAGGACGGTGCGAGGTGATGTTCATGTAGCACCTCAGATAATCGATGACGGGCATGGTATGCCCCCGTTTTTCTCCGGCTTCTTTCAGCCGTCGCGTTGAATACAGTGTTGCCTTGCGAGACAAGATTGCGATTTTCATCGGTTTGAAGTCCTGGTGATGGTGATTAAAGGTGGGGGTAGCTGACGTTCCGCAGCCTACGAATTGGGAAGCTTGTCACTCTGAAGATAGGATCGCCCAGTATCGACAAGGAAGCGATTGCGGATGGCTTCTCGTCCAAGCAACATCCGAAATTGCATGTTTTTGCGGTGGGTCAGGGTGAGTTCTATCGGCCACTCTACGTCTCGAAAAGACACCCGAGTGAGAATGACAGGCCGAAGCTCAATCGTTCCCCCAGAGTTCTTGACCTGTCGTTGTTCGAGCAACTCCGCTTGAACGGTTCTGACATCTGTTGTTTGTTTCTGAAGGGGATGAACCTTGAATTGCACCAGTTGGCGATCGCCCGCTTGAAGATATTCAACGTCAAAGGCATATAGGGCTGATGACCGGGCTCCCGTGTCGATTTTAGCTTTGACTTGTTCAATGCCAAGGTCGGGGAATTTCACCCATTCTCGCCAGCCAATCAGTGGTAATCGCGATCGCTTCGATTCAGCCAAGGGCATCCTCCATTCATAACAGGTCGTGGTCAATCTATAAAGATACTTGGGCTATATAAAGGACTACCCTCTGACATTGTAGGCCGCTGAAAATCATCGACGCTGTCAGCGTCCCATGTAGTCCGGATCGACCGTAACATCTTCTTTGCTCCCTTGGGGAGAGAAACGCATGGGTGTTAACAAATTTTGCTGAAATGCTTACCACAACTGAAGTTGAGTAACAGCAATGTTACCTGAGAAACAAACCTCAACATCTGCTTTTGCTGTGCGGGGACGCAGGCTGTAGTCGCCCACATATTGAAAAATGCGACCGTCGCACTCATGGTCGAGGGGCAGGGGCTGAGTACACAACTGGCAGAACACAATGTCAGGGTCAGGGTCACCCGGTGCAACGGAGGGCAGATTGACGTTCCAGAAGGTGCCTTCTTTCCACGGATGATCAATCAGTTCCTTTAAGACGCGGATGGTGAGGCGAGTGGCGATCGCCCAGTCAATGGGCTGAGGCCGCTTGATGTATTGAGAGAACGCGATGCCGGGAATGCGCAACAATGCCGCCTCACGCACAGCGGCAACGGTGCCGGACACATAGATGTCTGCGCCCAAATTCCCCCCTGCATTGATGCCTGAGAGAACGAACCGGGTATCGGGGTAGAGGTAGCTGGCCGCCACCCGTGTGCAATCGGCGGGGGTGCCGTCAATGGCGATCGCCCTGTCACTCCGTCGGTCAATGGTGAGGGGTCTGCCGCGCGTCAGTTGATGGCTGCATCCAGACTGGTGAGCATGGGGGGCAACGATGACGCTGTCGGGAATTCCTGCTTGAATCACAGCCTCGCGAAGCGCCGCAATGCCGGGAGCGTCAATACCATCATCGTTCGTCAGAATATACGTCATAGAGGGGTCGGGGTCTATTGGTAAGGATATTTGGGGATGCGTGCGCACGCACCCCCAAATATCCTTACATCTACAAGGACTATCGCTGTTCGACACGAGGCAGAAGCGCTCTAATCGATGATGGCATTGCGATCTAGCAGGAGCAAGTTGCGCAACTGATCGGTGTCGAAATCGGTCAGCCAGTTTTCTCCAGTGCCGACGACCTGCTCCGACAGCGCCTTTTTGCTCTCGATGAGTTCGTTAATGCGCTCCTCCAGGGTGCCGGAACATACGAATTTGTGAACCTGCACATTTTTGGTCTGTCCGATGCGGAAGGCTCGGTCGGTGGCCTGGTTTTCGACGGCTGGATTCCACCAGCGGTCGAAGTGAAAGACATGGTTGGCACGGGTGAGGTTGAGTCCCACCCCTCCGGCTTTGAGCGACAGAATGATAATGCGGGGGCCTTGAGGATCATTCTGGAAACGATCGACCATGGCTTCTCG
>JAYKJC010000648.1:0-3146 GCA_035285885.1 Leptolyngbyaceae cyanobacterium
GGTCTACGGTTTGAATGTCAACATCATGGGCAAAGTAGAAGTTGGTGACGACTTGGGCTTCAAGCTTGCCCTTATTGGCATTTGAAACTGCTTCTGTCCAAATCTTGTTGTGGGGAATCGTGACGACATTGTCATCCGGTGTGAGAATGCGCACCCCCCGGAGTCCGTAGTTCACCACTTCGCCATAGTGATCGCCAATTTTGATGCGATCGCCCACCTGGTACGGCGTTTCAAACAAAGCAATAATTCCAGCAATCACCGAACTCACATAGTCCTTAAAGGCAAATCCCAGGGCGACCACCACTGTACCCGTGATGGCCAGAATATTGTTTTGAGTGAGATTGAGAAACAGCCGAATCAAGACGACAAGGGTTAGCCCGACAAAAAAAGCTCGCCAAAACGGGAGTGACTGCTTGATATTGAGGCGATATTGGAGGGGAACTTTCTCCGACAGCCATGTGATGAACTTCTCACTGATTTTGATGGCAAGATACGCCAGAAAAATGACTAATAGAGCCTGAGCAATTTTGCCCCTCGTAATTTCAGCAAGAAAATCCTGGAAGCCCTCACCATTAACATCGGGTAAGTCATTCGATGCTTGTGCGAAAGGTAGAGCCATCAATCTTGGGTGAAGAACACGACTGCAATAACCGATTTCAATCATGATGAAATGTCTCCAACCAGAAAATTGTTACGTTCTAGATCTGAACGGATGCTTAAGTAATAAGCCGGATCGACCTGGATGAGATCGTGGCGTCGATTCAAGATTCCAGCCCGAAGCAACAGTTGCACCTTCGCCCGAACGATGCTCTCATCATCTCCCAAGCTTCGTGCCAGATGAGAAACACTGATTTGGCCGTGAAGCAAAACGGAATACAAAATGTGGCGATCGCCCACTTCGAGAGGAAATAATCGAGGAGAAGACACATTATGCTGCTCTAGTCGCGGCCACTGAGGTTCTGCTAAGGCAGGGTCTGGACGATCGGGTGAGGAGAAGGATTCATCAGACGATCCAGCAGATGAGCCAGAAGAACGTTCCTGCTCACTATCTTGCTCAGAATGGGGATTCTCAACATCCTGCTTTTCGGAAGGGTGATTCTCAGAATTTTCGTTCCAGATGTGTGGGTTGGGCTTCTCATCTGAATGTTCGCGAGAGGTGGAGTCTGCCCGCTCTGACTCCCCAGTGGGTCCATCAGTGGGCTCATCCGTGGGTTCATCTTCTTCAGCCACACAGAGCGATCGCAACCACAGGTCGGCTGCAATTTTGCTCAGTCCATGAGAATCGCTAGCTAGCTTTTCATAAAATCGCTTTTCCTGATTTGACACCCATTTATCCGGCTCATCATCATCGTCGTCACGATGAAAATCACGATGCAGATGATGCGGTTTGGGTTTATCGTCCTCTTTCACATCCATGACTAAATCGACTTTTTCAGCAATGGGACTTAGCCATTCTTTCAGCTCATAGCGCCCCAACGATGGCAACATCATCGTCTGCTCGAAATAGGTGCTGATGTGACAAACCTGATCAAGATAGGTCCAGGCCCAAGAGTTACACCCCATGACCCAAAACCGAGAGCGATCGCCCAAAACGTAATCGATCAGCAACTCAATCCCCTCAAATCCATCGACACAGCGAAGAAAACACCATTCCAGCAGGGGTAAGAAGACAATCGGCGGAGTTCGGGGTGATTCTAGGGGCTGTGGATCTGATTCTAGGGTTGATTCTAAGTTCTGAAGTTCTGACGTAAGCTGCGACACAATATCGCGAGCATCAGACGGACGATGATTCCAGTGGGCACAGAGCGAGATGAGGGGAGGTTTTGCTGAGGGGCGATCGCTTTTATTCTCTTGATTCTTAAGGTCTTGATTCTTAAGGTCTTGATATAGATTGCTGCTGTTGCGAAGCCAGTCTTCAAGGTGGTGATGGACGGTAAGCGGTAACACATCCGAGGGATTCCCCAATATCACCAAACTATTGGGAGCTTCAGGATGTTGGGTTAATGCTCGAAGCGATGACTTCAGTTGCCCTTCGATGGATTGATAAAAAACTGGATGAGGCGACAGGTTTTGAATCGCTTGCGAAAGCTCCAGTTCCAGAGCAGTGGGCAGTTCGACAGGGGTATGCTCCGACAAAGACTGCGTCGGATCAACTTCGGAGCCTGAAGAGGTATAACGTTCAACCTGTGTGGTCAACCAATCTCGAATGGGCTGGAAAATAGAAAGATTCACAACTGATATAGCTTTACGCTTTTGCGTTAGGACATTCGATCAGCATGTTTCCCCCGCTGCGCGGCGGAAACATGCTCAAACCTTCACCCGTAGGGCTATAACGTTCACGTTCGGATGGGTTACGCTCTTTAGCTATGCTCTGTGCTGAGGCACCATCGGCCAAGTAAAGTTAATGCAACGTAATCAGATCTGCGTTTTTCTTGTTGTTGGTTTATAGTACGGATGCACGATAGAGCGACTGAATGCTCATCCTTCTGATTACCATGTACAGCTATTTTCGCGGCACCGTCGCGGGCATTCAAAAACTCAGCAACAACCGGGTCATGCTCTTGCTTGAAGTCAACCAAGTGGGCTACGAGCTACAAATTCCATCTCGAATGATTGCTGATCTTCCGACCATGGGTGAATCGGTTAAGGTTTTCTCTCATCTCCACGTGCGAGAAGATCAACTGACGCTGTTTGGATTTCTCTCCCTGGCTGAGCGAGATTTGTTTCGTCAACTCGTGGCGGTGAGCGGCATTGGCAATCAGTTGGCGATCGCCCTCCTCGACACTTTAGGGTTACAGGAATTGGTGCAAGCCATTGTCAGCAGCAACACACGCCTGCTCACACGCACCCCAGGCGTGGGAGCCAAAACAGCCGAAAGAATTTCCTTAGAACTGCGGAGCAAACTAGCCGAATGGCGCAATCAGGCTGGCATGACAACCGCACCCGATGCAAGTCCAGTCGGTTCTGTGCAAGAAGATGTAGAAATGACGCTATTAGCTCTGGGATTTACGAATAGCGAAATTAGTCAGGCCGTTCAAGCAGTGGGGCAGACCAAAGCCCTCTCCAAAAATGACAATACGGAAGACTGGATTCGAGAGGCGATCGCCTGGCTCAGCCGATAGGCATTGGGTCAGGGATGAGCAGGA
>JAYKJC010000649.1:0-5643 GCA_035285885.1 Leptolyngbyaceae cyanobacterium
AATTAGTCAGGCCGTTCAAGCAGTGGGGCAGACCAAAGCCCTCTCCAAAAATGACAATACGGAAGACTGGATTCGAGAGGCGATCGCCTGGCTCAGCCGATAGGCATTGGGTCAGGGATGAGCAGGATAATAAATCCCAAGAAGAAACCAACTTTGCCAAGCTACAGCAATTCTCATTATGAAAATTCAGGGGGCAAAATGGTCACTGCAGTGACCATTTTGCCCCCTGAATCAATACAAGTGAGCGCCGATAGAACGCGAAGCCTTTCAAAATGAGAATTGCTGGCTAAACTGGCAAATCATATACAGGCCATATCAGCCTGTGTTATTATAATGGACTGCAATAGACGTTTACATCCAGGACAGAATCGCTCATGGCACTCGTTCAAGAGCAAAAGCAAGAAATTATTAACGAATACCAAATTCACGAGACAGACACCGGGTCTGCTCACGTTCAAGTTGCAATGCTAACTGAGCGCATTAATCGCCTGAGTACCCACCTCAAATCCAACAAGAAGGATTTCTCTTCTCGTCGGGGTTTGTTGCGCATGATTGGTCAGCGCAAGCGCCTTCTCGGCTATATTCTTAAGCAAGATCCATCACAATATCGTGAATTGATTACGAAGTTGGGAATTCGCGGCTAAACTCATGCCACAACAGCCTAAAGACCAAGCATCTGACCAGAATCGGCTCCCTTTTGAGCCTTCTCAAAATAAAAAGAAAACAGAGAAAAAATCCCCTGGTCAATCTGCTCCGAAGCGGGCAGATACAAAACGAGAAGGCTCGTCTAAGCGCAAGCAAGATCGTGATGCTAACAGTATCCCGGAAGCAGTCAGCAATCGCATGGTCAAACGCATGGGGTTCTTCTGCGGTATTCCTACACTGTTAGGGATTATGACGTTCTTTGTGAGCTACCTGATTGTCACAAGTGAGCTGTTTGAAATACCACCGACAGCCGTTCTTTTTGTCAGTCTTGGCTTCTTTGGGCTAGGCGTTGTAGGTCTGAGTTACGGAGCCCTTTCGACCTCTTGGGATGAATCCTCCCCCGGTAGCCTAATCGGATTGGATGAGTTCAAAATAAACCTTGGCCGGATGCAACAAGCGTGGCGAGAGGCCCGAAACCAATCGCGTTCCACCTGAAGTAAAGCAAGCCTTAAGTTCAAGCCTTAAGTTAATTACATAGAAAGTGAGGGGGACGCAACGCATCCCCCTCACTTTTTGGTTTATTAGCCTATAGCGCTATATGCACTGATTAGTCAGAATTTGGAACCACGTCAATCGTTACATTTGTCTCAGCAGGAGTGACCGTCTCAACTCGGCGATCGCCCTGTACATATCCCGTAGATTGTGAATACATCTCGTTCTCTGGACTCACACCAATACCTTCGCGAATCGCAAGATTGGTCAAAAGCGCACTAACAACCGAGAGAACAATCGGTCCCAGCAAAAATGCAAGAACCCCGTGGACTGTAAAACCTGGAACGAAGACAGAGGCCAACCAAAAACAAAAGCCGTTCACAATCAAGGCGAAGAAACCCAAAGACAGAATGGTGACGGGCAAAGACAAAATCACCAGAATTGGCTTCACAACTCCGTTGACTGCCCCAATGGAAATGGCCGCAAGAATCGCCGTAATGAAGCTCGGGATTTCAACTCCAGGTATCACGAGATTTACGACCAATAAGCTTAAGGCAGTAATTAATGTTGTTAGAAAAAATCCACTCATTTATTTCCTCCGTCTCGATTCCATCTCAATCCAGTAGCCACCGACTGTTGCACCGCTTGTTCTCGCAAGCATCGGTTCACTGCTCTATCATCGCAGATTGGTTCATTTGACGATATAGGGCGATCGCTCCATTTCGAGTGAGAAGACCACACCTGTCTAACAGGTCACGAGCCAACTGTTCGGAAAACCGAAACTCCTTCCTCCTTTGTGATAGCTATCAAACACAGCAGCGGGCGGCGAGCTTATCCCACCAGCCTTCTACTGGGATTTTTTACTGCTTTTTGCTAATCCCTAAGCTCTCTTAAAGAACGAACTGGACTAAAAAGCCATCGCAAAATCTTTAAATTCATCTTGCAGATTTCCAATCGGGTCATATGTATCAATGGAGTCATTCTCGATATAAATACAAACACCACCTTCACAATCTAGACCCAGTTGATGCCAATATAATGCAGGCAAAGACCACCCTCGCTGCCCAAAATGTTCACTTAAAACAGCAGATGTTTCTAAATATTCATTGGGTGAATGGTGGCTTTGAGTTTCTCGACAAAATGGAACTGTAAAACAACCAAAATGCTTACGATACTCTTCGGAGTCCAAAATCTCTGTAATCAAACAGTTCACACCGGCTCGAATCAGCAAATTGATGTAGAAACGCATTTCATCTCCATCAAGAATGGAACGTCCGAGAAAATGCTTAAAACAAGTTTCAAGGAATTTCGCATTGGAAGTTGAGTAATAGAAGCTATCTAAGTAAAGTTCAGATCGGCCTAGTTCCTTTAGAAACCGACGCACACCTATCTTCCCTCTCAGAAATTCATTTTCAACTTTAGCAAGTTTGATTTTTTCTGATTTATAGGGTTGCCTTTCTAGAACTTGAGCATAGATTTGATATAGTGCATGCTCTCGTTCTTCCTTAGACGAAGATCGATTCAAAACGATATGTTCTCTATTTTTCATGGATTCTGTAGCTCCAATTGTTGAGTAACTAAATCTCCAAAGCCCTGTATCTCTTATTTCTACTGAATTAGGTGTTCATTAATTGTCCGCATGAGAATCTAAAAGCTGCACAACATGTTCAAGATAAGGTTTCACTAAGTGAGCACAATCTGCTGAGAGCTGACTAGAAACTTCACCAGAAAGCAAGTTATACGCATCAGCACAGTGATGATGTTTTTGATGAGCAACAAGGATGGTATCTAGCCAAATAGTTAAAGTTTCTTGAAAAAATAATTCATCATCTCTCAAAATTGAAAGAGCCATATATCGAAGCATCTCTGTCATATCATAATGACAACGCTTGCCTTTTCTCTGGACTAAGGTTGGATGTTTTCGGCTCCATTTCCTAAGCGAACTAAGCACTAACTCATCACTTTTTTGACGGATCTCTTGATAAGCCTTGAGCCGAGTTTGATAGGTATTAACGTATTTCTCGAAGGTCTGCATCTCGATCGAATCAAGATAGCGTCCATCTGCGCTAATGCATCTCTGCGCTAGCTCATTATTAATTGCGTGCATGTTTTTACCTAAAAGTAAATCAGTTGATAATCAAACAATATGGTTAGCCACCATCACAAAAAGGTTTCGTTTCATGATGTGGAAAGGTTAGGATGTATCTCCCCATGAGTTATGCAGTTAGATGAAATTACTTTCCTACTCATCTTTACTTACATGAGGAAACTCTTGGAATGTATCACTCTTATAAGAATGGCAACCAAACTTAGGGAATTTATTCACCTATCTGTTCACCTGTAAACCCAGATTTCCCAGCATCGAAGTATAAATCACCACCCGTAGTAACCAACTTAAGGAAACTTAAGGCAATCGGAATGAATGTCTCCGATTACTTTTTTTATGGTTTAGATATGTATCACATTTAAGATAAATTACTCGTGTTTTTGCGAGTAGGGAGTGAGGGTGCGATCGCCCTTATGAGTAAATTACTGTCATATGCGGTGCCTTGTGCTTCAACAAAATCAATACTTCTTGAAAGCCCCCACAAGAGCACAGCTTTCAACAAAAAAATGAGTGGCGGAACGGAACACATCCACTCCACCACTCATCAAAATTAATCTATTAGTCAATGAATCTGTTGCTCAAGCACACAGCATTGAGTGCTGTCAAAGGCTGCTACAGCCCAGTAGACTGATGAACATCTGAAGACCTTAGGCACTGATTGGGACTCCTCTCTTCGGCTCATGGGAGTAGAGCGATTGGGCTGAGATTATTTGGCGATCGCCCCAGCCTGTGTTGACTCTTGCTGAGCAATAATTTGCTGATTGAGCGCATCAAGCGCACTCGAATATTGGGGATCACTGCTTGTTCCAATTTGTTCTCGATTTTCTGATAAGAACTCAACCTGCTCTTCCGACAGCTCAACCACAATATCAGGTGCAATGCCTGCTTCATTGATATCACGACCATCAGGCGTGAGATATTTAGCCACTGTAATCGCTAAGCCCGACCCATCGCCAAGCGGACGCACGGACTGAACCAACCCTTTGCCAAAGGTCTGAGTTCCAATCAAGGTTGCACGACCTTGATCCTGGAGGGCACCCGACAAAATCTCACTGGCGCTCGCAGAGCCCCCATCGACGAGAACAACCAAGGGCTTATCTGTTAAGAAAGAATCACCATCGGCAAACTGCTCGTCGGAGATACCTTGGCGGTTGACAGTCGAGACAATCCGACCCTCGTTAATCCACATTTCAGCGATTTCAATGCTAGATTGCAGCAAACCCCCAGGATTTGAGCGTAAATCCAAGATGTATCCGTCAACTCCCTGTCCTTCGAGATCGTTGATTGCCTCTTCCATTTCCTCCGCTGCGTTTGCGCTGAACTGAGTCAGTCGAATGTAGCCAAGATTACCCAGTCCTGCTTCACTGCGATACTCATAGCGAACCGGATGAATCTCAATGCGGGCGCGGACAATCTCAAACTCAATTTCACGACTGCCCCGCCTAACGGTGAGGGTCACATCCGAATTCACCGGGCCTCGAATCAAATTAACGGCTTCGTTGATGTCCATCCCCTGAGTAGATTGGTCATCGATTTGAGTGATGATATCTCCAGCCAAAACGCCCGCAGAGAAGGCAGGGGTATCTTCAATGGGAGAAACCACAATTAGCTCATTGGTCTCCTCGTCTTGAGCGAGTTGAATCCCAACCCCAGTTAACTCGCCAGATGTATCAATCTGCATGTTTCGAAACTCTTGAGGATCCATGAATCGCGTGTATGGATCATCGAGTTGTTCCAGCATTTCGCGAATCGCTTCGTAGGCATCTTCGCGATCGCTATAGTCTCGTTCTAAGTAATCCCGTCGAACAGCTTGCCAATCTACTTGATTAAATGTTGCATCGACGTAGGTTCGATCAACGAGTTGCCATACCTCATCTACTAAATCTTTCGGACTGTCTTGAAAAAAGGCTTGACTTCTGGATAAATGCAAACCTCCAACAACTGTTCCAACTACAGTAACGGCAAATGCCGTTGCGCTCAAAACGAGAAAACGCTTAACAACTGTCATGTTTCTGAAAACCTATGTGATAACAATAGACTGAGGTACGCCTAATCGAAAGGCTGAGGTACGCCTAATCTAACATACCCCTTCCGAATACGGGGCAACACTTCGGATTGTGACGGTTCATCTCAATGCTAGCGCTAACACTTTAGAGTTTGATTAGAATTTGGCCTGATAATTTTGCTCATGTGACTCAGTAAATTTCTTAAACCCAATTTCTCAAATTCAATTCCTCAAACCCAATTCCTCAAGCCCAAATGCAGTGATGAAATCGAACGCACCTTGCACGCCCAAACCCCTCACTGCTTCGCGAACTTTGGCAAATTATAGCGGTGTGCGGTTAGTCAATTACAAAAACGGAGATGTTGGGCGCAGTTTGCCCAACATCTCCGTACTT
>JAYKJC010000650.1:0-6423 GCA_035285885.1 Leptolyngbyaceae cyanobacterium
TACATAAAAGACTTGAACAATTACGGTCTAAGTACGATTACATCCTGATTGATGCACCGCCAAACTGGAGAATCTTTAGTCAGCTAGCTTTGTATGCTGCAGATGTAGTTCTAATTCCAACGAAGCATAATAATTTGTTTTCGCTCGAAAATGCAGCGATCGCAATGAAAGAAGTCATCCCAGCAACTCAAGCTCTCAAAGGTAATGGAACACCTATTCCTTTGCCAATATTTTTTAATGGGGAGAAGACAACCGATCCTCAGTTAAGGGCAGCCAGAGAAGCAATAACAAAGATTTTAAAAGAGGCTAAGCGGGAAGGATTTCATTTATTGCCCTACTTTTTCCCAAGGTGGACAAAAACAAGGCAGGATAATCATCATATTACTGAGATTCCAGGCTATGCCAATATCGCAAACGCAGCATTTTCTCGGAAACCAGCCGTTTATTGTGACAAAACAGCTTACGAACACTACAAAAATCTCGCTAGGGAGTATTTCTTACAATGAGTAGCCTAAGTAATGTTGGGAACTTAATGCATCTTTATCTTGATGAAATCGATCCAGGTAAGGGTAGCACTGCACCTGACTTTTTAGTTCGAGCAACAGCCCACACTCTAAATCAAAATGGCGATCGGAATTGGGTTCCAGTTATCGTCAAGGAAACTGGGGAAGATCAGTATGAAGTCATTGGCAATTCATTCATTTATGCAGTAGCAGAAGAAGCTGGCCTCGAAAAAGTCTGGTGCATTATTGCAGATGAGAGTGATAACACCGCAGAGATCACACGAATTCTTGCTGGGGAAGAAGTTCCTAAGATTAATCTCTCAAAGGCATCGAGAGATGAGATCGCTTCTGCATTGGAATATTTAATTGAGAAACCAGGAAGTGTTCTAAAAGGAGTTAAGTTATCTATCGTTACTAATCGTATCGATGAAGCTCCTCGACAGTATTGGAAAAACTTAAACGAAATCACTAAGCTTAAGTGTGGAATCACCAAGGGCAAAAAATTGGACGCTCTGAAGGAGGTGTTTTATTTAACACCAGAACCTTTGCCAGATGTGATTAAAGATCCAGCGATTTTGAATTCTATGACAGCTACGGAATTAAAGAAAATGGCTAAGAAGCTTGAAATTGCAGGTTACAGCAAGATGAAAAAACCTGAACTTGTTGGTGCCCTTAGTCAATAGTCCAAACAAAAGGTGCTGGGCTCTTAAGGAACGAGTGTCGCACTCACAAGTTGCTGCGTATATGGATGATGCGGGTCGTCAAGCACCTGATCGGTCAGTCCTTCTTCGACGACCTGACCGTTTTGCATCACCATCAGCCGATGGGCCAACAGCCTCACCACGCCGATGTCATGGGTAACGAGAATGACGCTGAGGTGGAGCGTACGGACGAGCGATCGCATCAAATCGAGTAGCTTTGCTTGCACCGACACATCCAGCCCCCCGGTCGGCTCATCCATCAGCACCAGTCGAGGCTGGGTCACCAGCACCCGCGCCAGTTGTAGTCGCTGCTGCATACCGCCAGAAAATGTTGTGGGTAAGTCGTCCATGCGATCGCCCAAAATTTCCACATGGGTCAACCAGTTCAGCGCTTCCTGGCGAATGTTGCCGTAGTGTCGAGCCCCCACGTCCATCAGCCGCTCACCGATATTGGCACCCGCCGTGACATTCATGCGAAGACCATCGCGCGGATTTTGCTGCACAAAGCCCCACTCGGTGCGCATCAGCATTCGGCGGCGGGGTTCTGAAAGGTGCTGTAAATCAAGCACTTCCCCCGTTTCTCGACAATAGGTGACCGTGCCTGCGTCCATTGGGAGATGACCCGCGATGCAGTTGAGCAGGGTAGATTTGCCGGAGCCCGATTCGCCAATGATGCCGAGCACCTGACCGGGATAGAGGTCAAAGGAAATGCGATCGCACGCTTTGAGCGAACCATAGGTTTTCGTGAGCTGGCTCACCGTCAACAGGGGGTGCATTCTTACAGGTCTCCTCGGTCTTTCATGATTGATGTGCCCAGTGATTTGACCTCAGCATAGCGGAAGCAATCCGTCGTGTGATCGTTAACCATGCCGATGGCCTGCATGAAAGCGTAGCAGATGGTTGACCCGACAAACTTGAAGCCTCGTTTCTTCAAATCTTTACTCATCGCATCTGAAATGGCTGTTTTCGCGGGCACCTGGTCGAGCGATCGCCATTCATTCTGCACGGGCTTACCATCCACAAATCGCCACACATAGGCATCAAAGCTGCCAAATTCTTCTTGCACGGTGAGATATGCCTGCGCATTGATCACCGAAGCCCCGACCTTGAGACGATTACGGACAATGCCTGGATTCTGAAGGAGTTCCGCTTGCTTGGCTTCGTCAAATCGCGCCACGATCGCCGGATCAAAGTGTTCGTAGGCCAGTCGGTAGGCATCGCGCTTTTTGAGAATCGTAGACCAGCTCAATCCGGCCTGCGCCCCTTCGAGAATGAGAAACTCAAACAGCCGCTGATCCTCATGGAGAGGCACGCCCCATTCTTGATCGTGGTAGTCCATCTCGGCAGATTGCTGTTTGACCCAAGCACAGCGAGTTTTCATAGAATTCAGCTCTTCGCCCATCATGACATGAGAGGACTTTCTCAACGGGTGCCCATTAGTCTACCAAAGAAATGGGGCGATCGCCCCACCCCCTGCGCTGCCTCGCTCTGCGCTAAATCGTCACAGGAGATTCGACGTAAATCGTAGGCTCCTGCACGGTGAATTCAATGCCATAGGCACTCAGTTCTGTAGAAATCTTGTTGCTGGCGAGTTCTAGCAGCCGCTTGCGCAACTGAATAGAGTCGTCATTTGACCCAAGAATAAAGAAAGTGACACGGGCTTGAAAGTTGCCTGAATGGCCATTATCGTCAGGCCCCACAAATGAAATGCTGGTGCTACCGGGGTCAATGCCGAAGAGAGCTTCGGTGCTTTTGGTCACGACCTGCTTCACCAAGGCGGAGTCTTGCTCATCCAGCTTCCTCAAAAAGTCGAGATACAGCATGACCATCACTTTCTTACCGCGAGTGACATTCTCGATGTCCATAGTGGCGAGAAGACTATTGGGAATGATCACCAGCGTGCTGGTTGCGGAGGATCGGAGCTTGGTAGAACGGAGCCCAATGGATTCGATGCGACCGTACACATCATCTTTGTGGGGATTCAGGGCAATCCGAATGTAATCCCCTGGAATGAACGGACGATCTAAGTACAGCACCACCGTACTGAGCAACTGTTCTAAGATTTTCTGGGCGGCAAAGGCGATCGCCAAACCCCCAATTCCCAAACTCGCCATCAGGCCAATCAGGTTGAAGTTTTGACTTTGAGCAAAGGCCAGAACCGCAATGAACCCAATAATCACATTAATCAGCGTTTCTGCGACCAGGAGCAGCTCATCCACTTCTCGCCCCAAGCGGCGCAACATCTCAATGCCGTAAAACCTCACAAACTGGTGAAACAGGCGTGAAATGAGCCAGGCAATACTGGCAATCATGCCCAGGTCCACAAAGGGACGAAGAAAATTGTACAGACTGGGATAATCAGCCTCCAGCCAAACGAGGGATAACCCAATCAGAATAAAGGTTCCTGCGGCTCGGAGCGTACCGTGAATAGGCTGAACGAGGTTTCCGTAGGCTTCATCCACTTTGCCGCTGGAAAACCGACTCACCAGCATTCTGACAATGCTGGGCGTATAGCGACCAATCAAGATAGCCAACAAAATCGAAACCAGGAAGATAACGATTCTTGGAATCTCTGAGAAATTGGGCAGATCAAGCTGCAACGTATTCAAGATATCCGTTAAGTTCATGGGTCAGGGTGCGGTTAGATCGTGATGGGCGAGTCAACATAAACAGTAGGCGCTTCGATGTCAAAGGCGATACCGTATTGTTGGAGTTTCTGGGTCAAGTTTTGATTGGCAATATCCAATAGCTGCCGCCGAATGTTCATCGACGTGTCGCCCGTCCCCAAAATAAAGAAGGTAATTTGCGCCTGCGTTCGATTGTGATCGGTTTGATTTTTGAACAGCACATCTGTCCCACGGGCATCAATGCCCACGACATCCTTAGTGGTGTCTAACACCGCCTGACGGATCAGGGCTTGCTCATCGGCGGGAATGACCCGATAGAAGTTGAGGTACAGCAGCGCCATCACCTTCTTGGCCCCTGTGAAGTTCTCAACGGTGGATTGAATAATCGCGTTATTGGGGACGATGGCGAGGGTGCCTTTTCCAGAGATGCGGATCTTTGTGGAGCGGAGACCGATGGACTCGACTCGACCGTAGGTTCCATCGGGGAGCCCGACATAATCGTCAATGCCAAACGGCTTATCGATGTAGATGACAATCCCGCCCAGCAACTGTTCGAGAACCTTCTGGGCCGCAAAGGCGATCGCAATTCCCCCCACCCCTAAACTCGCGACAACCCCAAATATATTGAAGTCATGGGTTTGCCCAAACACGATGGTGAGAATCACAATAATCGCCAAGTTCGCAAAAAACTTGGCCAACACCAGAAACTCACTATTCACCTTCTGACCCTGCTTGGCGGCTGAATCTAGAACGTAGCTGCCAAAATACTCCTTGAACAGCCGAGACAGCAGCCATCCCAGGGAGATAGTAGACGCAAGGGTCAGCGGAATTTCAAAATATGAATACCACCCCACCTGCAAGAAAAGCCCAAAAAAGATCCAGGCCACGACGCTCAGCAGAGCCAGGGCGATCGTTCTTCCGAGCAGAGCCCGACGCGGCTCTACGACTTTTTCGTAAAAATCTCTTGCGGTTGGAGTCGCTAAATACTTGACGGCAATATTGAGCAGAACAGTGCCCAACTGGCCTATCAGCAACACCACTGCAGTCATGGCCAGAATGACAACAGCAAACCTCAGGATGAGGCTCTCCTTCAGGAGATCGAACGACGTTGAAATCATGCTAACAGTCAAATCTTGCGACTCTCGAACAATTTATCGGACACTTCAAAGGTCATCTACGGCTAAATCTACGACGACAGCCAGAAACTTTAGGGAATCGGTGGAGGAGCGCTGCGCGCTTAGAAAAATGCCTGCGTTCTCACCAAGCGGGCGACAGTTGCAAACTCATCCGTGGCATCGTAGCTTTCCTGTCTGAAAAGCTACCATTCCTCAACCGGAACGCCGAGTGCGCTGAATACATGCGGCGAAACGGGACTCTAAGCATCCGCACACGCCCTCTGTGCTTAACGTGGTGCAAAACAGCCGCCAATCACAAGCTGCAAACCACAACCTGCAAACCAAGGGTTTCAATCCTTTACACGAGAGGCACACGAGGAAAACCAACACACCGAAAGGCAAACCCCTAGCACTGATCGAACGAACGGTGCAAAGTCATGTGAGTTGCGCACTACTCTCTGTAGTTATAGCGAACAATCGACTTTAGAAGTGTTAAACCTATCACAACGATAGAGGATACATAATTTGTGAACTTCGCACATCCATCACGAGGCATAGTCTTTTGCAATCGCAATGACAGGTGCAGTGCAGGTTTCAGGCCAGAATGTGAGCCAATGAGCGGCTACGTCAGATTCCTTTTGCGGCAAATTTCTACCGATGGTTAGATTTTTTAAGCTTTGTGATTCGTTACGTTTGTATGTGACTGCTCAAACTCGAATAATTTACATTCGGGACAGCTTACATACTTGTGTATTCTTTTGGGATGCGTCTCTCGAATTGCATCTTGGAAAATCGCGCCACTGGGACATGGTCTGCGTCATGTATGATGTGTGAGCTAGGTGGACGTGGGTAAAGTGCGTGAATGGGGAATAATTGGGCGGTATCGGCTGGTTGCCGTTTACGAGAGTTGAATCGCGAAGGTTAGGGTAGAAGGGCGATCGCCCCCATCTATAAACAATATGTCGAGCCTCACCAGCTGTTTTGAGCCTCACAGCGTTTGGGCGTAGAGAGTTAATCGTCAGTCAATTCATATTTAATTTTATGTCTTCTGTTTCCTTATCTATCGATCAAGTCAATCGCATTGTTGAGAATCGACATCAGAACCCATTTGAGGTGTTGGGGGCACACTCCCTTGAACAGACCAACGGGCATCGTGAATGGGTGATTCGAGCATACTTGCCAGATATTGAGGAGGCGTGGGTCATTCACCCGGAGGAACGGAAGGAATACCCAATGCAGTCGATTCATCATCCGCATTTTTTCGAGTGCAAGATGGTCGGAGAGGAAGACCGAAACTACTTGTTGAAAGTCAAAGATGGATCGGGCGAGCGTGTGATTCGCGACCCGTATGCGTTCACATCGCCCCTGCTGACGGAATTTGATATTTATTTATTTAATGAGGGGAACCATCACTGCATCTACGAGAAGATGGGGGCGCACTCGATTGAGGTCGATGGAACTCAGGGAGTATACTTTG
>JAYKJC010000651.1:0-2855 GCA_035285885.1 Leptolyngbyaceae cyanobacterium
TGTTGTTTACCTCGAACGCCCTGCTCACTACGCCACTGCCTTCCGCCGATCTCTCCTCATTCGATGCTGATTTTCAAGCCGAAGTCTCCAAGGCCGTTGAAGAACCCCAGCTTTACTGGTACGACCATCCCATTCCCATTGGGGTTTCGGCGGAAAGCAACGAAATTCTCTATGGTCTCAAGCATCTCAACGCTGCCGTTGACTTTGAGGCGCAATGCCATCCTGAACATTCTGAGAATCTGAACTTCGTGCTGTCGGTGTCGGTCACCCACAAACGGCTGCAAACCCTGGGCAAAAGCTATCTCAAGCAAGTGCTGGCGGCAAATGAATCGCTCGATCGGCTCAACATTTTTGCCTTTACTGAAGCCGATACCGATGCGCTGATTGAGCAGGTGCTGCTTCCCATCGTTGACCAGTGCTGTTCCACAGAAGATGCCCAAGAACTGCTGTCGGTGTTTGGCGTAGACGGGCGCTATGGACGACACTACAGCTTTTTGAAGGCGATCGCCCCCCTCTGGAACGTGCTGATTGATCCTGAAATCCGCGCCACCTTCAAAATCGACCTCGACCAGGTGTTTCCTCAATCGGAACTCGTGGAGCAAACGGGGAAGTCTGCCCTTGAGCATCTGCAAACGCCGCTCTGGGGAGCTACGGGCACAGACTCAGACGGAAATCCCATTGAGCTGGGCATGATTGCCGGAGCCCTGGTCAACCAAAAGGATATTCACAACGGCATCTTTACCCCCGATGTCACCTTCCCCACAGGAAACTTGGCTCCTGATGAATACGTGTTCTTTAGCAAGTTGCCCCAGGCGCTTTCGACTGAGGCAGAAATGATGACCCGCTACGAGTCCGGGGCGATCGACGGTGAGACAGCCTGTCTCCAGCGCATCCACGTCACCGGGGGCACCAACGGGGTTTTGGTGGATAGCCTGCGGAAGTTCCAGACCTTTACCCCCAGCTTTATTGGTCGAGCAGAAGACCAGGCATACATTCTGTCGTCTTTGAACCATGCTGAGCGATTGGGCTACGCCCATGCCTCCGGTCTGATCATGCGCCACGACAAAGAAGGATTTGCCCAAGAGGCGATCGCCCTGGCAAAGGTCGGCAAGCAAATTGGCGATTATGTCAGAATCCTGATGTTCTCGGCCTACGCCCAGTCCCTACCTCAGGAAGTGGATGAGATTAAGGCCATGACCGATCCATTCACAGGCTGCTTCATTTCTCATCTGCCCATCACCATTGCTCTCCTGCGGTTTTCGCTCAAAGTGGCCACCCTCTTTAGGGACGGAAAAACCGATGAAGCGCTGGAGTTTGTGCAGACAGGAGTCCCTCAATTAAAAGACTCTCTGACCTTCATCCAGGGGCAACCCAGCCAACTCCAGCAGACCTATGAGCGCGAACGGCAGGGCTGGCATCTGTTCTATACCGCGTTAGAAGGGGTTGAGAAAGCCCTCCAGCGAGGAGACGAATGGGCGCTCACGGTTCAAAAAACGGCTCAGCATTTGGTTGACAGTTGCCGAGTCAATTAACGACGGGATACAGCGTATTAGTATCTGTTTAACGCTCTCTAATTTCTGGTTCCCTGCCTCTAGCGGGGAACTGCTGCGGGAGCCTCCGGCTCCATATGTGAATGGGAGCCAGAGGCTCTAACGGGCATTCCCAGCGAGACGCTGGGAACAAGAAATACACTAAGCAAGTACTAACGCCCCAGCCCTCTTCTTTCATTGCAAATTTGAGTGAGCAAAGTGTCAAGCTTTGAATTGACTTCAACAAGGCTCCTCTGGCTGGGCGACGAATTATTGATTGCTCAACCACCGTCGAATTCTGAGTTTTGAAAGAACATAAATCGGGAACTGATAGTGCTCCGCCATCAGCCAGCTCACCATCGTCAAGTGCGCCAGGAATGTGGCGATCGCCCACACAAACGGAAACCAGAACCAGGGACTGTTGGGCAACGGCGGGAAGACATACGCACTCAATCCAATGATGGACGCAGGCACCACCGTGAGAAACACACTGATCATCCACAGGAAAATCGTCAGACTCTCATCCAGATCGCTGCGGGAGGTCCAGTTGCGCCCATTCCAGTGCCAGAGCAGAGGTTGAGCGCTGTCAACCACTCTAATCGTCTGCTGCGGGGGGTGAATTTCAAAAATATGCCGACAAAAGTCACAGGCAAACGCATCCATCATCGTGAGCTGGCTAATGTGACCATGCCGACAAACTGGACAGATGTAGGTGTCGCCAAAATCTAACGTTCGGTTCTCGGTAGAAGCAAGGGGCGATCGCCCTTTAATTTGTCGTTGTTCAGAATCCATACGTCAATTGAGATGCCTGTTGTTAACTTCCGCTGAGACTAACGTAGCGCGTCACTTCGACTCCATTTTGCTCAAGCACCACCACCGGGTCGCCACCCGTTCCAATATCGATACGCTTCACAAGAACCTGCCCGTTGGCAATGCGATCGCCCACTCCCACCGTGCGTCCGCCACCTTCATTTGGGACGGTGACAATGGCGCGGGCAATGCCCCCCACATTAACAACACCCGTGACTTCTACCGATTGAATAGCTGGAACTGCTGCGGGAACCGCTTGAGGGGCAGCGACAGGTACGGTTGGTTGACTAGGCACTGGCCCTGGAAGAGTTGCAGGAGCTTGCGGTTGAAATTGAATTGGAATGGGGGCTGTCGCGATGGGTGGCGGAGGCAAGCTGGGGAGGGATGCAAGTGGAATAGGCTGTAGCGGCTGAAGGGCGGGAAGTTGACCAGGATAGGACTGTCCTGAAGGCTGAGATTGTCCCTGGGGACGGACGATCCTTGCCGGAACCAGCGTTGGATTCGCCTGAAGGGGAG
>JAYKJC010000652.1:0-6076 GCA_035285885.1 Leptolyngbyaceae cyanobacterium
CGGTGAGATAGCGTAGGTTGGTGTTGAACGAAGTGAAACCCAACGCCAGCAATGGTTTTGTTGGGTTACGCTAGCGCTAACCCAACCTACAACCTACATTTTAAGGCGTGTCCTGCCAGTAGGATGCACATTAGGCTCTAGCCGTAACGCATCAAGCTAAGCTACCAAATTAACTGTATTGCGCCAGTACTGAACCAACGCGCATAGCAGCGTTACAGTTTAGCCGTGCTGGGTGGAACGGTACTGAGTTGCGTCACGTTACAGTATGCAGCGGCGATGGATTGCAACGCAAAATGCAGTGCTAGAATGACAGCGCAGCTAGGGGTGCCTGAGTCTTCCAGGCTGAGATCTACACCCTTGGAACCTGAGACTGGTTAGCACCAGCGAAGGGAAGCTGTTCAAAGTGCCATTGTATCTGTAGTTATTTCTTCAATATTGAGCATTCATTCAGGCTTGCCGATACCCAATGTTGGGTTGAAGCTTGCCCGGTTTTGGCTGCAAAAATTGGGGCGCTACAGTCCATTGCCAATTACTGCATGGTCTTGCATGCACTTGTTTGTGCAGCTTTGCATTGCTGTTTTTTTAGGAACTGAATATGCGTAAACTCTGGGTTGAGAACCGACACGGGCAAGCGAATGTGTCTCAAATGCACTACGCTCGGCAGGGAATGGTGACCGAGGAGATGCAGTATGTGGCTCAGCGAGAAAACCTTTCGCCAGACCTGATTCGAGATGAAGTCGCTCGTGGTCGCATGATTATTCCTGCGAATATTAACCACACAAACCTGGAACCGATGGCGATCGGCATTGCCTCTCGCTGCAAAGTGAACGCCAATATTGGAGCCTCCCCCAATTCATCTGGGTTGGAGGAAGAAGTCAACAAGCTGAAACTCGCGGTGAAATATGGGGCCGATACGGTCATGGATTTATCGACCGGGGGTGGCGACCTGGATACCATTCGTCAGGCCATCATTCAGGCGTCCCCTGTTCCCATCGGAACGGTTCCGGTGTACCAAGCCCTGGAGCGGGTTCATGGGAATGTCGAAAATCTCACCGCCGATGATTTTTTGCATGTGATCGACACCCACGCAAAGCAGGGGGTAGACTACATGACCATTCATGCGGGTATCTTGATTCAACACTTGCCGTTGGTCAGAGGTCGGTTGACAGGCATTGTCTCTCGGGGAGGAGGCATTCTTGCTCGATGGATGCTCCATCATCATAAGCAAAACCCGCTGTACACTCACTTTGAAGACATTATCGCGATCTTTAAGCGCTACGATGTTTCCTTTAGTTTGGGAGATTCTCTCCGACCGGGATGTCTGCACGATGCATCAGATGAAGCTCAGCTTGCCGAGCTAAAAACGCTGGGGCAGCTCACGCGAAAGGCGTGGGAACATGATGTGCAGGTGATGGTCGAAGGGCCGGGTCACGTGCCGATGGATCAGATTGAATTTAATGTTCGGAAACAAATGGAAGAGTGTTCTGAAGCTCCTTTCTATGTGCTGGGACCGTTGGTGACCGACATTGCCCCTGGATATGACCACATTACTTCTGCCATTGGTGCGGCGATCGCCGGGTGGCATGGAACGGCCATGTTATGTTACGTCACGCCAAAAGAACATTTGGGGCTACCCGATGCTGAGGATGTGCGCAATGGTCTGATCGCCTATAAGATTGCAGCCCATGCCGCTGATATTGCTCGTCACCGTCACGGAGCGCGCACACGAGACGATGAACTATCGACAGCGCGATACAACTTTGACTGGAACAAGCAATTTGAGCTGTCGCTTGATCCAGACCGTGCGCGAGAATATCACGATGAGACACTACCCGCAGATATCTACAAGACTGCCGAGTTTTGCTCCATGTGTGGGCCAAAGTTCTGCCCCATGCAAACGAAGGTCGATGCAGATGCATTGACCAATCTTGAGAAGTATCTCGCCAAGGAGCACGTAGCGTAACACAAGGGGTGAAGCACCGAGACATGGACTGTAAACGATTCAGTCAACGTTGATCAGGTGCTTCGCCCATTCAAGTAATCCTTATGGATCTTGTGCCGGAGCTTGAACATCAAATTTTTTGCCTGCTCCATAGGAATCGATGTCGATTGCTTCAGAGCCCCCCTCCACAAGAAGCTGTAGCATGGAACCCAACTGAAGCCAGACAAGAAGGGCCGTTGGAATCACTACGATGGCCGCCATGATGAGAGCAACAGCATAGGAGAATCCGAATACCGCAAAGCTCGAACTGACTGAAACGAGAACGAAGAGTGATAGTCCGATGTAGGTCATCAGAATGTTGGTTTTCTGGTAGTTGACCTTGGGCTGGGTCTCTCGGTTGGCATACCATTGATTGACCTGGTATTCCAGCATGTCTTTGAAAATAATGCCCCAGGCGATCGCCAACAGCGTTGAACCCACCACAATGGAATAGATTGGGCTAAGAGATTCGGTTTCAGGATTCATAAAGCATCCGTTTATTTTTAACAAATCGTAATATTCAGTATACTCCCATCACTGCTTTCTATGACGCTTTGCAGATTCGTTAAGGGACTAGCAATAAAAAACCTGGAGAGAGGGACAGTGGGTAGTCCACCACCCCTCTCTCCAGGTTTTTGGGGAATTTTCTTCTCACGCACATCCTTAAATGGAAATGCTCCAGTCGGGGCGAAGGTTTTTGGCTTGGCGCAAGTAGGTGTGATGGATGGGCAAGGAGGGGTCTACTGTATTGAATTGCACGAGAACACGAATGCACCGTTCCAGGCTCCCTGTGACATGCATTTGCTGAACGTCCAGCAACGCGACATGATCCCAGTCGGGGCGATCGCGCGCAATCGAAGCTGGGAACGTTGCATCCAGATCCTGCGTCACTGAAAAAATAACGCTAATCATATGAGCCGGGTTCAAGTTATTTTTGTCTTGCAGTTCATCGAGTAGCTCGGTCACCGCTTCTCGAATTGCTTCAGCTGTATTGACTGGAACTGTAGTCGCTCCTCTAATTGCACGAACCCGCCACTCCACGTTGTTATCCTCCTTATCAGTTTCTAAAGCTGTGCCCCTAATTGCCTTTGCTTTATATGCGTTGGCTTTATGTGCGTTTGCTCTATATGCGTTTGCTCTACATGCCTTTGCTCATCATTATCTATTGCTGTGTCTCCACCCCGACACTGACATCACCACATTTTCGCTATGGAAAGAGAACATCGCGGCAATCGAGACAATGGGCTGATTGTTCACGGACGGTATAGCCAGAGCGGTAGTCCACTGGTGGTTAGCTCAAACTCTAGCCATTCCATGCCTGCTGACAAGCGTGACTGGCTTTGATTACCGGGCAACAGTCGGCTAACGAGAGATTTCGGTTCCTCATAGGTGAAGCATTCGGTTTTATCGGGGTCAAGGCCCGCCAGTTCGGCAGCCCACCGCCGGGCATCTTCCTCTGTTCCTAACCGATCGACGACGCCAAGCTCTTTGGCTTGCTCCCCTGTGAAAATACGTCCGTCTGCGAACGCCTTTACCGCTTCAACATCTAGATTGCGTCCTTCGGCAACCGTGTGGACAAACTGCAAATAGCTGGTGTCGATCAGCTCCTGCAAAATGGTTTGCTCTGGTTCCGTCAGCTCACGGTCAAACGCCAAAATATCTTTGTAGGGACCTGACTTAATCACCTTGAACGAGACGCCTACCTTATCCAGTAAGCGCTCCAGGTTGTTTCCCCGTAAAATGACGCCGATACTGCCCGTGATGGTACCCGGATTTGCCACGATATGCTGAGCACCCATACCGATGTATACGCCACCTGAGGCTGAAATGTTGCCAAAGCTGGCAACAATTTTCGTTTTTTCTTGGAGCCGTTTGAGTGCTGTGTAAATTTCTTGAGAATCGCCAACGGTGCCCCCCGGACTGTCGATGCGAAGCAACAGTGCCGGGAACTTACGTTCTTCCACTGACTTTAATGCTTCTAAGACTCGTTTCCGTGTAGAACTGGCGATCGCCCCTGTAATCTCAATCCGGGCAATTTGCTTTCTGAACCGTGGCTTAAACGGCCAAATCATAGGCGTCTGGTGAATATAAATACTAAGTAGGTGGGCTGACATGCCAACAGCCGTGATGGTGATACGAGAGCCAATCACACCCGAGAGAATGATCAAACTCCTGTCCACCTCTAGGATCTGGAAACCCAGGGTTAAGACATGCCTGATATCCTAGTGTGCCTTATTTAACTGAATTTCGTAATATTCGCACCCACTAAATCTTCTGAAAGGTAGATCTAAAATAGACAGCAATGTTAACTCAATCCTTCATGCGGAGGCAATTTTCACGAGTTTCACATTAATTTTTGAAAAACTCTTTTTGAGAGGAACAGAAACGGATAGAGGCGGACAGAGGTTTTTGTCCAGACACGACCTCCTGGGGCAATCACATGCATCGCGCGGTCAGACGGGAGAGTTATCGCGATTTCTAACCGCACAAGTGAGAAGAATTGGGTAGAATTTTAAGAACTATAAATTTTTATTGCTTCTCCTGCCAGTTGCTTATGCCAACGACCGAAGAAACTCCGAGCATGGCTTCGACTCCTGATGCGGCGACGCTCCCTCAGGCTTTATCCCAAACGTCATCAACCGCACTGCTGATGATGATTGCGCCCTTTTTCCTCTGGGGCACGGCGATGGTCGCCATGAAAGGGACGATAGACCATACCACTCCAATGTTTATGGCCAGTCTTCGGTTGTTGCCCGCTGGGGTCTTGGTGCTGATTGCCTCTGTGGTCATGGGGCGATCGCAACCCAAAGGATGGTCCGCCTGGCTCTGGATTTGCCTATTTGGAGTCGTTGATGGAGCCATGTTTCAGGGTTTCCTGGCAGAAGGCTTGGTTCGCACTGGAGCTGGGTTGGGCTCGGTCATGATTGACTCCCAACCCCTCGCTGTAGCACTCATGGCTAGAATTCTGTTTGGTGAGCGCATTGGTCTTTTTGGCGTTGTCGGGCTTGCGTTTGGGGCGATCGGCATTAGTCTACTGGGCTTGCCTGACGAGTGGATTTTGCACGGCATCGATGCGATTCGATATGGAGACCTGAGTCACTTAAGCTGGCAGTCGGGAGTTGTTTCTGTTGAAACCGTCATCGAGCGGTTGTTTCAAAGCGGCGAATGGCTGATGTTGCTGGCTGCATTATCAATGGCTGTGGGAACCGTAATGGTGCGATATGTGTCTCGCCATGCAGACCCAGTATCAGCGACCGCATGGCATATGGTGATGGGCGGCATCATTCTCACCATTATTTCGGGCGTAAATGAGACGGAGCAATGGCAGCATTTAACGACGAGCGACTGGATGGCCCTCTCCTATGCAAGCGTGTTTGGGAGTGCCCTTGCATACGGACTGTTTTTCTACTTTGCATCTCAGAAAAATTTGACGAGCTTCATTGCGCTGACTTTTCTAACGCCAGTTTTTGCGCTTTTGTTTAGCAATATTTTCTTGTCAGAACAGTTGACAACTGTGCAGTGGGCTGGAGTTGGGTTCACGCTGGTCAGCATCTATTTAATCAATCAACGTGAGCTATTAATGGCTAAGCTTCAGCAGATTCGAGCAGGACGCTCTTCTGATGTTCAAAAGACTGCGGCGGGCGATGTACCGTTGCAATAAGAAAACAACGGGCCGAAAAAAGTTCTGGCGCTACTCGCTGTTGAGACGTGCGTGGAAATAAAATTCCAAAACATTTAGGGAGAGTGACGGCACGCTGAGCCTGCGTATCTGTTTAGCGTGACCCCCTCTAACTCCCCCTTCGCAAGGGGGAGAACAGGTATTTCCCTCCTTGCGAAGGGGGGATTAAGGGGGGGTAAAGCTCAAATCTTCGGTATTACGGCCACGCAAAACAAGTACGAGCCTGCTGTCACTCTCTCTAGGTGTTCATTTTTGGCTTGATCCATCGCAAGATTCAGAACTTTCGTGAAGGTGACGTGAATATTTCGTAACAAGAGGATTTCCTGATGCTCCGTCGCAAACCCAGTAGAGACGAATAATTAAAGGTTTGTGATTGGCTGTCATTACAGTAGATGTTCTCCATCATACTGCCTTGG
>JAYKJC010000653.1:0-4609 GCA_035285885.1 Leptolyngbyaceae cyanobacterium
CGCCGATGGACTCAAACACCTCGCGGGTCATAAACAATCCCTGATCGCCATAGGGCAGTTGAAATAGGTGCGATCGCCACCGCACCCCCCATTCAACGACTCGCAATGCCGGATTTTGCCCTTGGATAGCGAGTTCAAAGGCTCCAGCAACGACATTGGGTTGAGCGAGCGTTTCAGCAATAGGCGCATACAGTTCTTTGGGGAGCATCGTGTCGGCATGCAGGAATAAGAGAATCTTGCCTCTGGCCTTCTGAGCTGCCGTATTCATCTGACGTGCCCGCCCAGGTTCGGAACGGATGACATGAACGGGATAAGAACAGGCAGTAGTCAGGGTGTCATCGGTGCTGCCTCCGTCAACCACAATAATTTCCGTTGCGGTAGAAGCCTTTCCTTGATGGCTCACCAACGAGTCAAGCAATTTCCCAATTCGCTGACCTTCATTGAGGGTGGGGATGAGAATGGACAGCCCATAGTCGGTGTGGAGTGGAGAGGTCGCAAGTGCGCGTTCCCAAATGGGGAGGTCGTCTGGGCGATCGACATCGGATAACACCTGAAGTTTCTCGACGGTGAGGTTAAGTTGCGCTGCAATGTCAAGCGTGGTTTGGCAAACGGTGTCGGTGCCCCAGGCGATGCTGTGAAAGCAGTCAGGCACAAGCTTCGACAATCCAATGAGGTAATAGCCGCCATCGTCGGCTGGCCCGATGACTAACTCTGCGGACGCCAGGTGATGAAAGGCTTCGGTCAAACTATCCACGGTGATATCGGGACAATCAATGCCAATGGCAAGAACGAACCGGGCTCCCCGTTCAAAAGCATCATCAAAGGCCCGGAGAAGGCGATCGCCCAAATCTCCCTCCCCTTGAGGCGTATATGCCCACTGGAGCCCCAACCACTGCTGCATACGCGCAGCCGTCCCTCCGGCAAAGCGCACATCCACCGACACGGCGTTATGGGACGAATGCTGTGTCCGTTTGAATGCTTGAATCGTGGCCAACGTGTGCTCAGTCATCTGGGTTTGCACACGGGCCGCTCCTTCTGCTCCCAAAGCGGGAATCAAGCGTGTTTTCGTCTTTCCAGGTTCAGGAAATCTCGTGAACACGATGATGTGATGGGAACAAATTGTGGAACTTTTGGGCAGGGATGTGGCGTCTGTAGTCTCAACCATGGTTGTCAGAGTGCTGATATCACGTCAGGAAATCAGAGATGAATCCCAGACGCTTATTGTAGAACCTCGCTCCCCTACACAATTTTTAATGTGTACTGTAGTCAGGGAAACAGACAAGAGCTAATCTAAATATTCACAGTTCATTTCGGATGTTCATCCAATGAACTGGAACCCGTGGCTCTGTTAAATGCTAAGGATAGAGGAATAGACTCAGCTATTTTTCAGCAATTTCTCAGCCAGGTTGTGTTAAATGTGGACGATTACCTTTTATCTCGTTCGCATTTTTATTTTTTCAAGTCCCGTTTTTGAGGAGATCATTCCAATGAATATCAAGTATTTAGCAAGTTTGGCGATCGCATCCACCCTCATGGTGAGTCTGGCTGCATGTTCAACATCTCCAACAGAACCCGCAGGAGATGCACCTGCTGAAGCGGTTGATCCCTGTGCATCCGCTGACCCCTGTGCATCTGCTGATCCCTGCGCGGCTGATCCTTGTGCGGCTGATCCTTGTGCGGCTGATCCTTGTGCAGCAAGCTAAGACACAGCTCTCATTAGCGATCTTCTGAACACAACAACGAAGGAGTATGCGGTGAACATTTCGTACTTGGCAAGTTTGGCGATCGCATCTGTGCTGGCTCTTGGACTCGTCTCCTGTTCTAGCTCTGATACCGTATCGTCTATAGATACAGAATCGTCAGAATCACAGGTCAGCTCAGTTGATCCCTGTGCGGGTGCAACCCCCTGCGCAAGTGCAGCGGTCGATCCTTGTGCTAGCGCAAGTGCCGACCCCTGTGCCGCCAGCGCAGAACAAGTCGGCGTATTCGTCGATGGGGGTCTTGCCATTCGAGGAGCCGATCCGGTGGCCTATTTCACTCAAGGCGAAGCCGTTATTGGCAGTGCCGAGTTTGAATACGAATGGAGTGGGGCGACATGGCGATTTGCCAGTGCCGAGCACCGAGACTTGTTTGCAGACAATCCTGAAGCGTATGCTCCCCAATACGGCGGGTTCTGTGCGTGGGCGGTTAGCCAAGGCTACACCGCTCCAGTTGAGCCAGACGCATGGCGCATCGTCGATGGAAAGCTTTATCTCAACTATGACCAGAAGATTCAAGAACGCTGGGAACAAGACATCGACGGGAATATTGCCCTTGCCGATGACAACTGGCCCGGTGTTTTAACTGAGTAATAGCGGTTTGAATGGGATACTCCGGAGGTCGTTAACCAATTCTTGTAGGGGCGGATGGCCATCCGCCCTTACTTTTATTCACGGGTGACCGATATCTGGATCAACCGATATCTGGCATGAATATCACTGTTGCCAGCTACAAAACATAACGACGAAGGGTGAGGCGGATAATGCGCCTCACCCTTCGTCATTTATCTGAGGGTGCAACTACTGAGCCCGAATAACGGACAAGGTAGTGTTTTGGAAGTAATGACCCAAAATTTGCTGATAGTTATACCCCCTGGACGCCAAGCCGTAGGCTCCCCACTGACTCATCCCCACACCATGGCCAAAGCCTCGGCCATCCACTAAGAATGAAACAGGCACCGAGCCCGCAGAATTAGCACTGGCGACTCGACCCATCTCAGGTCGAATGGTGAACAGAGTACTCCGAAGCCCGAGGGACTGCCGCATTTCACTTCCCGTTAAAGTCCGAGTGCTTCGATCTCCAACCACCCGCACGGAGGCGACCCGTCCGGTAGGCGTAAGTTGCACAGGGGTAATCGACAGAATGCGCCCAACCCCAGTGATGCGATTCCGCAGATCATCCGCAGAAAATTGTTCGCGCCATTGAAATACAGGGGCATAGTGGTCGAAATCAGCGACGCCTCGAAGATAGGGGCGAGGGCTCGACCAGACATTCTCAACATTTTCTGTATGGCCGCCCGATGAAGAATGAAAAACGGCTTCGATGATTTGTCCGTTATGAGTCAACACTTGACCTGCGGTTTCTCTTACAGCGGCATGGGTGCTACTCGCTTCTTCCTCTAGCCCCCTGTAGACTTGCCAGGCCGTCGTGTCTCCCACGTCAAAAATAGCGTTGCCACGGCTTTGGCGCTGATAGAGAGCATAGGTTCGAGCCGCCACAGCCTGAGCCTTCATGGCTTCTAAGGGCCAGTTGGTGGGCACTTCTCCCCCAACCACACTATAGAGATATTCTTCAAGATTGACGTAGTTGACTGCCGTGATCGCGCCATCCACGGCAATCACATGGGTTTTCCCCCGATACCACTTGTCACCGATGGCGACATAACCGCCGTTCGTCGGCTCAAGCCAAAACTGACGCCCTTGAAACTGGTGAATTTTAACCTGGTTGCCCTGAAATTCAGCGCGGACACTGCCCATGGCGGGAATCTCCGCAACGACACGTCCAGAGCTATCCCGTAGAAGAGATTTTGTCGAACTGCCAACTTGCACCGTCCGAACATCTTCTTCAATGGCGACACGGAGATCCAGCGCAGCCGCTTCTGAGATCACACCCAACATACAGGTCAGCACGGCTGTGAGGGTGCTGACGCCCAGTACTGTCGGTGTTTTCTTAAACGTGCGGAACAGGTTTAGTACACCCGCAAAAGATTTAAAGAGAGTTTGCCCATTGCTAGGGGAAGAGGTCGTATCGGGATGAGCCATAGCCGCGCTCGTTTCCTGTGAGACCGTGGACTGATTCTGCTGAGTTGCCTCAAGCAATGGCTGACGAGATTTGATAAAAGCACTGACAGTCATAACGTTATCCATATGATTTCATATGTTTTTCAGGAACAGAGTAGATTCAAAAATGGGCTCCACGCATCTTTTGAGAACCTATCCTGAAGCTCTAATGCAGGTTTCAGACAGGTTCTGATCGATAGTGGAAAGAAGGTAGCCCGGACTCAACTTTGCGTTCCATAGCCCTATTAAACTGAAAACGCGAACGAAGCTGGGTGGTGACTAGTCCCCTTTATGATCTGGTCAATTATCAAGAAAGGTATCCGAAATTGACATTTTATTCAATCGATGGGCATCTCCATATAAATACTGAGACCGATCAACTACTAGACAAGTTACCCAGTCACTCTTCTGAAGTAGCACCCTCCCATCCGTATTTGAAAAATTGAAATGTTTAGCAAGATTCTTCTCATTTTTATCGAAGGGTCAAACCTGAGACTGTCCTACGGCGGTTTGCAATCGCGTTAAGCACAAAAATAGCTGTGTGGGGCGTAGCCTGCCACTACCCACAAAAATGCGTAAGTCCTAACTCGTTTTAGGAGGAGTGATGATAGTCGCCCGATTTGCCGCCTGTTTTCTGGACGAGTCGAATTTCTCCAATTTGCATAGATTTTTCTAGACCTTTGGCCATGTCATAGAGCGTCAGCGCAGCAACCGACACAGCCGTTAACGCTTCCATTTCAACACCAGTCTCTGCTTTGGTTTTCACTTCTGCTTGAATCTGGAAGCCGGGG
>JAYKJC010000654.1:0-10674 GCA_035285885.1 Leptolyngbyaceae cyanobacterium
ATAATTGTTTTTTTAATTTTTTTTTTGGGGGGGGGGGGGCCAGCCCCCCCCCCACCTCTCACATTTCATTTAGGGTTGCTATAGAATAAGCTAATTGCATTAGGTTTCCAAAAAAATATGAATAAAGTGCAGTGAATAATTAAAGCCTAAGCATGAAACCTCAATAGGGGCAATGATGCTCTTGATGTAATCACTCTTGAGGTGATCAGAAAAAATTCAGTTGTTTAGACCACTCAGTTTACTGAAAGAACTATAGACAAACGAGGATGAACGGAAGGCCTTACTGTTCCTACAGCCCCACTCTGATTACAATCTTGAACTACACAGTGACTCAAGAGACTTCTCTTTGAAGTGCATTCAACTGCTCAACAGCATCTGTTAATGGACTCAGGATCTGATGAACTCCAAATCTTTCGAGATGATGCAAGCAAGCACAGCCTTGCAAATGTGCCGAGGTATTCAACTAAATTTTTATGTAAACCTTACTGATGAAACTTCGAAAACATAGTTAGGGTGACTTAACGCTTAAAAAGAAGCTAGCTGCTCACGCTTCAATATAAATATTTCATTTTCTCTAACACAAAACTTTTTCAACAATTAACGCTTATCCTCATAAATCTAATAATATTACCCTATTCTCACTATTATAGGTGATTCAGAGAAGCTGTGTCGTACATAGCAAAATCTTGATAGAGACGAAACATGTAAAGTAAAGAGTCGATGTATTGATTCAACACGCATGTCTGTGTCAACCAAAATGAAACACAATCTGCTTGAGTCTCAGCCTATTGGGCAAGACGCGACGATATCGTCACTGATTTCAGATACAGTTCTCAAATCACACTATCGTGCGATGCCGATGCGTTTGGGAGTGCTTGCATCGGGGAATGGCAGTAATTTTCAGGCGATTGCGGAGGCGATCGCCACTCGTCAACTCAATGCTTCAATTAATGTCGTTATCTATAACAATCGAGAGGCTGGCGTTGCTCATCGTGCCGGATTGCTGGATATCCCTGCACGGCTAATTGACCACCGAGATTACTCGCAACGGGAAGACCTGGATCACGCTATCGTTGCTGAGCTCCATCAGCATCAGGTGGACTGGGTGATCATGGCAGGATGGATGCGCTGTGTGACGACGGTGCTGATTCATGCATTCCCAGGCCGAATCTTGAACATTCATCCGAGTCTTTTACCGAGTTTTCCAGGCATTCGTGCGGTTGAACAGGCCATAGATGCGAAGGTTGCTGTGACAGGATGCACCGTTCATGAAGTCGTGCTTGAGGTAGACCAAGGTCCCATCATTATGCAGGCAGCGGTTCCGGTGAAGCCAGACGACACGGTCGATACCCTGCATCAACGCATTCATGCCCAAGAACATCGCATTTATCCGTTGGCGATCGCCCTAGCCCACGGACGCGTACAAAGCAGCACCCTATCTGAATATTCATAGAACATGCGCCCTAACACTGATCACGCTAACGCTAGTTGCGCTCACACTGATTGCTCTAAAACTTGATCGCTTTGGCACTTGATTGCTCTGTTACTTGATCCTTGATTGCATTAGCACTTGATCGTTGATAAAGACGATTGTTCGGTCGAAGACTGTGCCTCTGGGGCTCGTCGTGAGGACGTTCGCTGAATCGGAATTTCGATGATGAATTCAACCCCCTCTCCAGGGTCGGATGTGCATCGCAAATATCCCCCGTGGCGTTCTGCAATGATCTGATAGCTAATTGACAACCCCAGTCCAGTCCCCTTACCCACAGGTTTAGTCGTAAAAAAGGGATTAAACAGCTTGCGTTGAGTTTCTGGCGAAATTGAAGGGCCGTTATTCTTAATCCTGATTTGGGCAAAATTTCGGCTTGTGACGTCTGTTGACACCCAAATAGTCGGTACTCGTGGACGGTGCTGAACCGTTGCCATTGAACCATTGAGGTTTTCGTGAAGGGATCTCTGAAACGCTTCTTCAAGAGCATCAATGGCGTTGCTCAGAATATTCATGAAGACTTGATTTAGCTGTCCTGCATAACATTCGATGTTCGGAAGGTTGCCGTAGTTTTGAATCACGTCGATGCCAGGATAATCAGGTTTGGGTTTGAGGCGTCCGCCTAAGATCATCAGGGTGCTGTTGATTCCTTGATGAATATCGACGGTTTTCAAATCTGCTTCATCAGAACGCGAAAATACTTGGAGAGATTGCACAATTTCTCGAATGCGTTCAGAACCGACGTGCATGGATTTAAGAAGCTTAGGCAAATCAGATATTAGAAAAGAGACATCCACTTCGTCTTCGAGTTCTTGAATTGAATCCGGTACAACGGCATAAGAGGTGCGGTAAGCCTCTAGAAGCAACAGCAAATCTTCAACATACCGACTTGCATAGTTGATATTTCCATGAATAAAGTTGACGGGATTATTAATCTCATGGGCGATGCCCGCCATGAGTTGCCCCAAACTTGACATTTTCTCTGTCTGAATCAACTGAGCCTGGGTATTTTGTAGTTTTGCCACAGCGCTCTCAAGTTGAACCTTCCGTTGGGTCAACTCTGATTGAGACTGCTGCAGCTTGAGTTCTGAGCGGATTCGTTTGGTAATTTCACGACGCTGAATATAAATCGTGATAGTCCCCATCACTAATAAACCAAGCGCCGTAACAATCCATCGTTTGTAGTGCCACATCACCGCCTTCAGGTCAAATGAATCGACACTTTGGAAGGGGAAGACATATAGCTGCTTCAGCACGTCTCTGACGGCTTGATAATCCGCAGGAATGGCCCACCCTTCAGCGTTCAGGCTTTGTGCCGCAGGGTCTGTTGATTCCATTGAGAGTAAGGCAACGGTGACCTCTTGGGACAATTGGGGTGGAATGTGGCTCAGCGCAGCAAATGCCCATTCAGGATAGAGCCTCGTACTTACTGGAATAGGCAAATCTGAATAGGCATTGAGATGAATGACTTTGAGGGCTGATGGCTGGAGGTATCCTGTTGTAAGAAGGCGGTGTAGGGTATCGGCTCGAACCAATCCTGCATCAACGTCCCCAGCCATTACTGCATCAACAACAGATGTCTCCTGTTTCAGAAAAGTGAGTGATTCCAGGTCGTGATACGGATCAATGCCGTTGTCAACAAACTCACGCCAAGCGATTTGCCACCCTTCAAGAGACGTTTCATCGACCCCAGCAAACGATTTTCCTGTTAAATTCTGTAGGGTTTGAATATCGTGGCGATCGCCCCCGCAAATAATCACCCCTCCAAGAACGGTGTATGCTTCTTCATCAATTTGCTTACGGAGCGTGGCTAGATTTTGAACCGTGTGTTGAGATGCCGCAGACGCATAAAAACCCGGCTCTGCCACAATAAAATCAACTGTGCTAGAAGCTACAGCATAGTGCAAATCCTCAAAGTTTAGTCCCACCAGGGAAAATGAGTATCCATCAAGAGCTTGATTGAGATAGTCCTGAGTGGGTGACCATTTCTCAGTGCCATATTCTGAAGGGTCAGTGGTCAAAATGCCCAGCGTTAGATGGTTCTGCTGGCTGACGCGAACTGCGGCTGCAACCTGCGTCGAAACACCGGGTTGCAGCCGTTGGAGTCGAATATCAGGGGATGACAGCCATGTCAGCGGTGCAACGAAGCTGGTCTGAGGTTCTCCATGCAGTAGCCGTGTTTCGTGCCTCGAAAGAGGGTCTTCTCGATGAAGGGCGATCGCCATGATCCCCCCAATGACCAGACACAACATTCGCTTTACCATAGAGAATTTCCTAAGACTGATAGCCTTCACATTGCCTCACCACGCGACTTGGCAAAGTTCATTCCTGCGTGATGGATTTGAGAACTTTGCCAAGTCGTATCACCACCAGACATTCTTCTATCCGAGAATGAAGGATTCACGGATGACTTCACCCTGAAGAGACATCGCAGACGAGCTGCAGCAAGTTCGTTGTATCGTTTGTTTGTTGCAACAGCGCGCTATCGATTTTTGGGAAACACCCCTGGGGACTCTTCGTCCAAATCTAGATTTCCCATGCGTTCAGCGTTCATAACGATCGCAACCCAAGACAGAACTGGAGCCATACAGCTTCGGGCATGGCTTGCTTTAAATTTTCTGAGCCAACCTGACAGATGACAGGTACGCTAGAAAAGGTCACGATTGCTTTACAACTGCAATCGACAGAATTCACTAGTAGACAACAAAACAATAGAATCTGCTGGTAGAGTTTGTTGTGATGCGAGTAGTCTGTTTTGAATGGATAGAGCAAGAACAAACGAAGTGTATTCTTAGGGAAACGTTATGAGTGATAGTGTTCATCAAATTACGGATGCTGAATTTGAGCAAGAAGTGTTGCAACATTCAGGCGATGTATTAGCGTATTTTTGGGCTCCGTGGTGTGGGCCATGTCGCTTAATGTCTCCCATTATCAATTGGGCTGCGGGTCACTATTCTGACCTGAAGATCGTGAAATTAGAAGTCGATCCTAATCCAGAATCTGTTGCCCGCTGTAAGGTTGAGGGCGTTCCTGCGCTGGTGCTATTTCGAGACGGCCAACCCATTGACTCCATTGAAGGGGCGATCGCCAAGCCCAAGCTATCAGCCATGCTCGATTCACATTTGTCATCAGCAACCTAATCATCATCCTTAAATGTTCGCGTCTAAGATTAAGTCTAAAAATGATCGAGTCTCAGTGATCGATTGAACGATGGGCACATCTCTCACTGCTCAGGCTCATGCGATACACTAGGACGTAATTCAATCAATCATACTAGTGGCTGATTGAATTCATAAACGCTTGATGCTCAGACGCTTGATGCTCAGGTCGCAAAATATACGTAGACTCCTACGTCAATTACGAGCAGAACTTTTACGTCATAGTAGGATATTGATTTCTGATGGTGTTTCCCTCTTCTGTTGCTGTGCGAGAGTTGCCACTTTTTCCGCTCCCTGAAGTCGTTCTATTTCCAGGTCGCCCACTTCCACTCCATGTCTTTGAGTTTCGCTATCGAATCATGATGAATACCATCCTCCAGAGCGATCGCCGCTTTGGAGTGTTGATGGTTGATCCGAAAGAAGGGAAAGTGGCTTCTGTGGGCTGCTGTGCGAGACTGGTGCACTATCATCGGTTGCCCGATGACCGAATGGACATCATGACGATGGGCCAGCAGCGCTTTCGAATACTGGAGTTTGTGCGAGAGAAACCTTACTATGTGGGACTCGTAGAATGGATAGAAGATGAGCAAACGGATCGAGATTTGACCGGGCTTTCAACGGAAGTGAGCCAACTGCTCCAAGACGTAGTTCATCTGTCATCGAAGTTGACCGGACAGACGATTGAACTTCCAGATGATGTCCCAGACTCTCCCATTGATTTGTCTTATTGGATTGCTCATAACTTGTATGGAGTAGCCTCAGAGCAGCAAGTCTTGCTAGAAATGCAAAACACAGAGCGGCGTCTGGAGCGAGAGGCAGAGATTTTATCTTCGACACGCAGCCATCTCGCTGCACGCACTGCATTGAAAGATGCGCTGCCATAAAAACATAGCAGTGTGCAGGTTAATCAATCACAAAAACGGAGGTGTGGAGCGTGCCGTGCCCCACACCTCCGGACTTAACCAACAGGCATAGCGCTATGGAGAGTCAGCCTTAGACATCAAGCAAATTCTCAACATGCAAGATGGAGTAACTGCCAAACGTCTTGAGCGTTTCCGTATGAGGACGAATCTCATCGAGAGCTGAACTCATCAAAGGATTCGATAGATCAGCCTCTACATCTAAGAAAAAGATATATTCTCCGAGCGATCGCTTTGTTGGGCGCGACTCAATTCGGCTCAAGTTCAGTCCTCTGCTCGCAAAAATCTCCAGCGGTTTTAATAAGGCTCCAGGAACGTTGGCGGGAAGACTTAACGCCAATGATGTGTGGGTTCCCACCCGTGACTGTTCCATGCCCAGCACCCAGAAACGGGTGCGGTTGTCTTTTTGATCATTAATCGGATGAGCCACCACGGGAATCTGATAGATCTCAGCTGCATGTCGAGAGGCGATCGCCGCGATAGACGGTTGATCAAGATACTGCAATGCCTCTGTTGTTGATCGAGTTGGCACAAGCTTTGCATTCGGGAGATTCGAGGCAAGCCATTCTTGACATTGTGCGAGAGCTTGAGGATGAGAATAAATAGCGTGAATTTCATCCACGCTTGCTGCACGCGAAATCAGAGCGTGCGAAATTGGCAATGTCCAGGCTTGTTGAATCTGCAACATGTCTAATTGCCAGAGCGTATCGAGCGTGACGGTCACACTCCCTTCTGTTGAGTTCTCAACAGGCACAATTGCAAAATGCGCCTCTCCTTCTTCAACGGATTTTAGAACCTGAGGAATGCTGGGATAGGGACACCGATCCAAATGAGTACCGTTTTCTTGCTGCCACTGTTGAGCGCAAGCAAGAGAAGCTACATCCGAGTAAGTGCCCACAGGCCCGAGAAAAGAAAGTACAGGTGTCATATTTTTTTATTTTTATACTGAGTATGTAAGTCACGACGTATACTGACTAAACGGCATTTCATTTATTAAACAAGAGTACTTTCTTGGAATAATTGTTAAGTTGTATAAAGAAAGGCCATTAATTTTTCAATCCCTTTATATGCTTTCACGTTTTAAGGCTTACCAAACCGTTGATATTACCGTATCAGATGAGATAGTTCCGATTCAGCATTATCTGCGGCAACCTCAACGCATTATCAATGCGCTTGCCGATCCTAAGCGAGTTGAGCATCTGGCAGAGAACGTTTTTCGCCTCAAGATGCGACCGCTGGGTTTTATGATGCTAAAAATTCAGCCAACCGTGGACATGAAGCTGTGGACTGAAGACGATGGGTCGATCGCGATTGAATCGGTCAAATGTGACATCAAAGGGGTTGAATTTATTAACCAGCGATTCAACCTGACCTTGAAGGGAATCTTAACGCCAATCACCGTGAAGGCAAAAACTCATCTCGCAGGTCGAGCTGATTTACAGGTCGAAGTTGAAGTTCCGCCCCCCTTGGCGATGACTCCGCGATCGATCATTGAAGCGACTGGGAATAGGGTGCTATCTGGAGTGCTGCTCACGATTAAGCAACGGCTGATGCATCAGCTCTTGACTGACTATAAAGCCTGGGCGATCGCCCAACAGGAAAAGACTCCAGTAGAGCCCCCAAGTCGCACCTTACTGTCAGGCCAGAGTTCAACCATCTGATCCTCCTTAAAAATGGGATTGCTGATTTTTGGGATGAATTTGTGTGTGGGAGTCGCGCGGTGTGCGACTCCCACACACAAATTCATCCCCAGATTAAGCAACGCCTTAAAAATTGATAGAGAAATGAACCTAAAAGAGAGAGGCGACGGGCTGACCCCGTCGCCTCTCTTTTGTCTGACACCATCGCCTCTTTCTTTAGAAGGTAAGGTTCCCTGTGCTTTTGACGCCAATTCTCAGAATTGTCCCTGGTCGATTTTGCAACTGGACACAAACTTACCCATATTGAGATACAAGGCGAAAGCCGTGAACTGATTTTCTGACAAGGGTTTGAGGGGATTTACCTAAATCTAGTCAGATGCCTTGATTCAAAGGCAGGTAAAAGGGCGATCGCATGACACTTCAGGAACTACAACGATTCACGTCCCGGCAAACCCATGCATCCAAAAGAATAGAGTCATAGCGAACAAGCAAGTGCATTTCGAGCTTGCCTCACCGATTGTTTTTACACGCTTTCACTCACGCTTTCATTAGGATTCAAGGGACACATTATGAGCATTTCACTGAGTCATCGACTTGGCATTATCGCAACTGCATCTGCTACTGCAATCGGTGCTGTTGCTGCATTTACTCCAGCGTTTGCGGCCCTCTTTGGAGAAAAGGAAGTTGATCAAAACAAATTTATTGCGATCGCAGCTCCTTTTGGTGAAGCATCCCACAAACTTTTGATTCTTGAACAAATCAGCAACACGCAAGCATGTTGGGATGAGTTCGGCTCTGCCCCTACACAAGTTGATCCTCTCTTAGTCAATTTCGACTTCACCGGGATTTGTGGCCGCAGTACTGACAGTAACGGTTATTCGATCCGGGTCGATGGAGAAGATTTAGCGTTGCGATATAGTCTTCGGGTCGTTCGGGAAGACGGGGACTTGGTTCTGATGGGGTTTTCCAGCGATATTGGAGATCCTGAACTCGAAATTGCCCGTGCCAATGGAATCACAGATGGATTTGCCAAGCTTAACTTGAGCCCTGGCTGGCAGTTTTCTAAGCGAACCTACAACGACACAACCCTGGGCCATGTCTACTTGAGCTATGACAGCTCCATTCCTGGTATCGGACAACCGACACAACCAAATAATGGAAATACAGACAATCCGACCGTTCCTGGTGGAGAGTTCTCCTTCCCTGACATCGGAACTGATGTCTATGCACAGGAAATCCAGTCCGCTGTCGAACTAGGGTTCATCGCAGGTTTCTACGAAGACAATACTTTCCGCCCACGCCAGTCTTTAACTCGTGAGCAATTAGTGTCGATGGTTCTAGAATCCTTGGATCGCTTGCCCAATGCCAATCTGGACATTCCTACGCAGGTCAGCTCGAACCCATACCCTGATGTTCAAGCGAATCGATGGAGTGCAGCCAAGATTCAGTTTGCCCGCCAAAACAATATCGTCAGCGGCTACGAAGATGGCACCTTCCGTCCTAATCAGCCTGTGACACGAGCAGAACTCATGGCTGTCTTGAAGAGAGCCGCTGAATATGGGCAGACCATTAGCGGTGAAGATGCGACGCTTTGGCCCAGTCAAGATGCCTTTGACTTCGCTGACATTGACAGCCATTGGGCTGCTCGCACCATTACACAAATGTCGTCGTACTGTAGTGCAGCGTCTCCGTTGAATGAAACTGGAACGAGTTTCTACCCCAATAACCCCGCGCTACGTAACTATGCGGCGGCGGCAACGCTGAGAATGCTGAACTGTGTGAGTGGTGACACAGCGACTCCAAGCGACGACAGCTTGAGCTAATTCTTACAGCTTTACGCTTTTGCGTCAGGGCATTCGATCAGCATGTTTCCCCAGCTGCGCTGGGGAAACATGCTCAGCCCTTAACCCGTAGGGCTATCCATCACGACGGAGACTGTTCAACTCTTCGTCGTGTGAGACTGGCTAAGCTAGCGAGTCATGAAAACGACATGATGCGTTCAAAATAACCTCAAAACAAACGTTCCTCCTAGAGACTCAAGCGCCACCACGGCGCTTTTTCTTTTGAAAACGATTTTGGTTACTGAGGCTGAGAAGGCACAGTGGTTGCTTGGAAAGAATCTAAACTTTGCTCAAACTCTTCGTAGGAGTTGTAAACACGGAAAACCTTGTCGAGTTCTGTCATTTCCATCAACATGCGTGCTTGACCACTAAGGCCGCAAAAGCCTATTTTTCCGCCTGCGCGCTCAACTCGGTTATGAATGATGAGTAAAGCTCCGAGACCTCGGCTATCCATAAAGGACACGTATCTCAAATCGATGAATAAAAAGTGCATGCCATAGTTGATGCACTCACTGGCCCAGGTCGTTAGATTGAGTGAATCTAACGCGCTAAGAATACGGGTTTCTGGCTGATAAACGCTAATTTTCTGCATTGGACAAGTCCCTCTTCTTAGCAATAACCGAGCAATGTAGGAGATGCCCCAATTCTTAACCCCAAGCTCATTGCGATCGCCGCAAACATGATCGCCGCAAACGTGGCAGTAGCAAACGTGACAGTAGCAAATTGATTCAGGTCAAGCACCACGCCCCATTCCTGACAAACTCATATCTAGAATACTCATATCTAGATTATTTATGGAATGGTATCAAATTGCACATGCACAATTTTTTATTCACGTTTTTTTCACATGGCGAGGGGCTTCCGCCAAGAAAACACGAAGCATTTTTGATGAGCTGATTCTCGTGCGTGTCACTACGCACAGCGCTATGGGCATTAGTTAAGTACAGTCATGTGGGACGCGGCACGTCCGACACACCTGTATTCCTTCTTAACGCGGTTGCAACTCACTATAAATGTTGCCTTTGGGCAAAGAGCGGGCTTACTAAAAGGGCGAATGATTGACTGCGGGTGTGGGATAGAGATTGATTTGACTGTTGGAAAGATGCGGGCATTCTGTCCCTATCTCCACGACACACACTCCGTAGTCGGCGCTAATTTTGGGTGCATTGCTATGACATATCAGTTGAGGGTTACAGACTTACCTTCCCATGAACGGCCCCGAGAGCGATTGATTGCCCAGGGAGCGAAAGCGCTGTCAACGGCAGAAATTTTGGCGATTCTCCTGGGAACGGGGCAAGGGCCAGGAAAACTCTCTGCTGTGGGACTAGGGCAGTATATTTTGCAGTATCTCGGTGAGGATCGACGAGACCCCCTGAATGCGCTGCGGGATATCAACATCACAGAACTCACCCAAATTCCAGGTGTTGGGCCGGCAAAGGCGTGCTCAGTTTTGGCTGCCGTTGAATTGGGCAAGCGGGTGTTAACGTCGAGGCCACCTGAAGGCGTTGTTATTGATGATCCAGCGATCGCCGCAACTCTGCTCAGTAATGACCTTATGTGGCAGCCTCAAGAAAGGTTTGCCGTTCTTCTCCTCGATATCAAGCATCGAGTCATTGGGATGCGGGT
>JAYKJC010000655.1:0-2800 GCA_035285885.1 Leptolyngbyaceae cyanobacterium
TCCGTACTGTATTCTCTTGCAGTTTCAAAAGCAGTTGCAAACGCAGCGTCAACATTTGTCATGAAACTCCCCTTCAAGGCAATTCGGTCGGTTTCTCTGCCAACGGCACTCATCATTCCGCTGGTGATAGAAATTGTCAGCATCGTCGGCATCGTCGGGTACTTATCCTTTCGGAACGGACAGCAAGCCGTCAACACGCTAGCGGCTCAGCTCAGGCAAGAACTAACCGAACGCATCAAGCGAGAACTGCAAAGCTATTTTGAAACACCCCACGAAATTAATCGGCTGAATGCCTCCGCTTTTTCTCGGGGCGAGTTGGATATCGTCAATGCTCAGTTTGGCGAAGAACAGCTCTACCAGCAGATGAAAATTGCTCCCAACGTTGCATTTGTCTACTGTGGCAGTGCGCGGAAGGGAGAATTTTTTGGTGTGTTGCGATCGCCCGATACAGGGCAGCTCCAACTGTCCTACGGCAACGAGTCCAACAATTTTCTGCGCGACTATTACACCCTTGATGTCAACGGTGAGCGCACCTTCTGGATGCGCAGGGCAGAAACCCCGTTCGATGCCCGCATTCGCCCCTGGTTTCGAGCGGCCACAGCGGTTCAGCGTGCCGCATGGACAGACGTATACATCGCATTCTCCACAGGCTTGCCGAACGTCACCGCCAGTCTTCCGGTTTATGATAAGGTCGGTCGTCAGCTACTCGGCGTGTGTGCCACCGATGTGGTGCTGCCAGAAGAATTTCGTTCTTTTCTCAAGAATCTGGAGATTGGGATCAGCGGGCAGGCGTTTGTTGTTGACCGCACCGGAGATTTGATTGCAAACTCCACCGATGAACCCCTGATGCAAGGGAAAGGCGAATCCGCAACATCCTTACCTGCCGTCAACAGCCAGGATGACCTGGTGCGAGGCACCGCCCATTACCTGATTGCCACATTTGGGGGATTCGAAGGCATTCGCACCGTGCAGCGCCTGGAGTTTCAGCTCAATGGAAAGCGTCAGTTTCTAGAAGTGGTGCCTTTCCGCGATGACTTTGGACTCGATTGGCTCATCGTTGTGGTGGTGCCCGAAGCCGACTTTATCGGGCAAATCACCGCCAATACGCGAACAACGGTGATCTTGTGTGCGATCGCCCTTGCTATTGCCCTCGCCATTGCCATGTCCACCGCCCGCTTGGTGACGCGTCCCATCGTGCGGATTGCCAAAGCATCGGAGGCGATCGCCCAGGGAAACCTCAATCAGCACATTGAAACCAGTTCCTTACTTGAGTTAAATCGCCTCGCCACCTCCTTCAACAGCATGTCACGGCAGCTCCAAGATTCCTTTCAGCTCTTAGAAAGCAAGAATGAAGCACTGCGCATTGCCGAAGAAACCTATCGCGGCATTTTTGAGAATGCCCTCGAAGGCATCTTCCAGGCCACACCCGAGGGACGATTGCTGAACATCAATGCGGCGATGGCCGACATTTACGGGTATGATTCTCCCCAAGAGATGATGCAGAAAGTGAACGACATTCGCCCCCATCTGCTCATGCTTGAAGACGAGCGCGATCGCTTTCAGCAGCAGATCCAAACCCACGGAGAAGTGAAAGCCTTTGAAGGCCAGAGCAAGCGCCAGGATGGCTCCATCATCTGGGTGCAGATTGACGTGCGTGCGGTCAAGAACAACGTCGGCGACAGTCTCTACAACGAGGGCATCGTTCAAGACATTAGTGAACGCATCGAGCGAGAAGACATGCTGCGACGGCAGCTCGAGGAGTTGAAAATCGAGATTGATCAGCAGAAGCGCGAAATGGCGGTGAATCAGATTACTCAGAGCACCTATTTTCAGGAAATCAAAGAAGAGATGGCTCGTATTGATCTGGATGAGTTTTGGGGATGAGAGAAGGGAGAAGGGATGAAGAGTGAAGGGATGAAGGAAGAGGGGGTGAAAGAGTAAAGTTGTTTTACTCGTTGAGTCTGCTAATTAAGTAGGATGACATGACAAGCCTATTGATTCAATTGTCTGATGGGTTACCTGAGCTTTTGAGAGATGCGATCGCCACGGTCGTTGCCTTCTGCGGCGCACTGTCCTGGCTCGCGTTAGTCAACCATTCTGCGGCCCAAGGATGGCTCCACCCCACCCTGAGCCGCAAAGTGATTCACATTGGCACCGGGCCACTGTTTGTCGCAAGTTGGCTACTCTATAGCTCCGCCGACCACGCCCGCTACCTTGCCGCACTGGTTCCTCTCATTCTGACCGCCCGGTTTCTCTTCACGGGCTTGGGGTGGCTTGAGAATCCAGACCTGGTGAAGTCTAGCACCCGCAATGGTGTGCCCGATGAGCTGCTACGGGGACCCCTCTACTACGGCATTGGGTTCATTGTGTGTACGCTGCTCTTCTGGCGCACTTCTCCCACGGGCATTCTCGCGCTAATGATGATGTGTGGGGGCGATGGACTCGCCGATATCATCGGTCGCCGCTTCGGTACTCGAAAATTACCCTTCAGTCCCGAAAAGAGCTGGGCGGGTTCCCTCGCCATGCTGGTGGGAAGCATGAGTTTTGGATTCGCATATCTCTTTGTCTTCAATCAACTGGGACTGATTGAGTTCTCGTTCCCGCTTAGCATCGTGCTTGTGAGGGTGGGGGCGATCGCCCTGGTTGCCACCCTCATCGAAGCGCTACCCGTTCCAGACATCGACAATGTGACCCTCACCGTTTCTGTTGTGGCTCTGAGTCAGTGGCTTCTCCGATGAGACTGTTACTAGGGTCTGTTTTAAAGGTTGTTTTTTGGGGGGGGTTGGGGCCCGCACAACAA
>JAYKJC010000656.1:0-2580 GCA_035285885.1 Leptolyngbyaceae cyanobacterium
CATTTCCTGCGATCTGCAGATGTGCCTAACGAGAAATTATTAAGATCGATTCGTGAGCACTTTTTGCGGAACTTGACGCAGAATGCAATGGCTAATTACATGCTGAAGGTTATTGGAGCAGACTCAAGCGCTAAAATTTTATTTCTCGATGAATCGCTTCCAAACTTTCCGGACTACCTTAGCTTGTTTACACTAAGCGGTTTGAAAGGTGTATTCGGAAATAGGCTTTCCGTTCCTTTCGAAGTGCCGTACATCTATGAAGACTGGGATGGGGAGGCTGCTCGTCTCTACGGGAGGGGATTTTCTTATGTTCGTAAAATTCCTGCGAGATACAGATCGAGACTCGTTACCCGACATAATCAGATAACAACAGAAATGCTTGATTACCATGATTTTATAGTAGTCGGGAGTGTAGAAAGGAACGCTCACTATCTTCCTCTGCTTAAAAAAAATCTACCAAACAAAAACGTTCTCATAAATGGTGAAGACCGTCCGAATACTAATTTGACTAGCAGTCTCAAAGAGATTTCATCCTATGTTTTTGTTCGTGAACTTCCGTAAACTCAAGGTATTTTATGGGTGCTGAGTTTCAGTTCAAACTAGAGCGCTTAGAGAATTGCCCAATCTGTGGATTTGAAGCCGAAGAAAAACCCGATTTTATCTTGCATGATTTTTTTTCAGACGATTTGTCGGCTAACATTAATTGGTATGCAAGTATCTGCCGGGTCTGTAAGAGTTATTTTCTTAATCCCAGACCCACGGTTGATACCGTTTTGCACGCGTATAAAGATTACTATACTCACACGGTAACTAGTGATGCTGTTATAAAGCATCAATCGTCCATACGCAAGGCGATCGCACGCCACATTCGGGATACATACGTGAAGTGCAAGCTGTCACACGAGGTGTACCTTTGGGACATCCTTATCGGCACATTAGCGTTTCTATCTCCCAAGCGGCGTTTAATTACAGATATTGGAATTCGATACGCAGCTAGGTTCCTTTCTCGACCATTTAAAGCCCGAGTTCTTGACATAGGTGCGGGAAGTGGTGATTACTTGAACACACTTCAGAAATACGGATGGCAATGTTATGCGGTCGAACCAGACATGCGTTGTGGCGTTCACTCCCTATTACCGTCGGCTAATATTTTTCCCTCTATCGATAGTTTAGGTGCTGAGCTCGAATCAGCCTTTGATCTCATTACTTTGAGTCATACGCTGGAGCACTTGCATGATCCAGTCGGAGCCATCAAGAAATGTAATTTTCTACTAAAAACTTCGGGGCGAATATGGATTGATATCCCTAACCCAAATTCTAGTCTTGCAAGCATATTCGGAGAGTTTTGGCGTGGTTTCGAGGCGCCGAGGCACCTCATATTATTTGAAAAAAATTATTTGTTAGGATTGCTGAAGGCTTTAGGATTCGATAATATCAACTGCATCTCGAGACCTGATGTTTTTGATTTCATGGAGCGACGCAGTCGGGAAATAATGAACAGTACAATGTCGGAAATGAGGAAGCAAGAGAAAAGTCACAAGCAATTACCAAACATTAGAAGTAAGATCGAAAAAATTGATAGAAGCAGTGAATTTTTAACTATCGTAGCGGAAAAATCTTTTAATTATTTAGTGAGTTGTAAAGATAAACCGATTAGATGATCCTTAAACTGTAATCAAAGACCCGTTATATTTACTTTATCAGCCGAGACTATCTTGATATCTTGTTCAGCTTCGATCAGCGAAAACTATTTTTACATAACGCAAATTCAAATTCGAAGTGCAACTTTGATTAACGGAGTTGAGGTGGCCGAGGATGCTTTGGTATCCGAGGCCACTTTAACCGCCAAGTCGAAGTTACCCTATGACCTATCAACACCTCAGCCATCATGAACGGTATCAGATTGCAGCACTGATGAAAGCCGGACAAAACCAAACCCAAATTGCTGCCATCCTTGGTCGGCATAAATCCACGGTGAGCCGTGAGATTCACCGGAATACCGAACTTCGGGGATATCGCCCCAGGCAAGCCAGTCAGCTTGCTGTGATGCAAGAAGCCAGGGTTCGCGCACTGCCGAGGCAGTTGCGCCAGAGACACTGAAGCATGCTTTTGATCTGGTGAGCTTGCAATGGAGCCCCGAGCAGGTGGCGGCCAAGTTGGCAATCAGTCATTAGACCTTGTATCGGCATATCTACCAAGATCGGGCCATGGGTGGCTCTGTCTGGCGTGGGCTTCGATGCCAAAGAAGGCGTCGCAAGCGCTACGGGTCGGGTCGCAATCGGCGCGGCCAAATCATTGGCAGACGGCCAATTACAGAGCGTCCAGCAATTGTCGATGCCCGAGTCCGTGTTGGTGACTGGGAGGGCGACACAGTGATCGGAGCCGGCCACAAACAGGCCATTGTGTCTTTGGTGGAGCGAAAGTCCGGTCTGGCAATCCTGGCTAAGGTGTCCAATAAAACCGCTGAGCAGGTGAGCCAGGCCATCATCAATCGACTCACCCCCATGCGGGATCGGGTCAAGACAATCACCTTTGATAACGGAAAAGAGTTTGCTCATCATCGCGTCATTGATCAAGCGC